>JALYVR010000290.1 GCA_030853145.1 Chloroflexota bacterium
TTGCTAAGGAGCAAGATACACCATGGAAATAGTTATCGACGATCTCACCAAAGTCTATCGTGGCGGCGTCCAGGCCTTGCAGGGAATTGATCTGACCATCCCCAATGGCATGTTCGGGCTGCTGGGACCCAACGGTGCGGGCAAAACAACCTTGATGCGCATCCTGGCGGGCATATTACGCCCCACAAGCGGGACGCTGCGCATTGGAGCATACGATGGGACCACCGAGCGTGGGCGGACTGAGGTCAAACGCATCCTGGGCTATCTCCCGCAGGACTTAGGCATGTATCCCGACCTCTCGGCGCGCGAGTTCCTTGATTATGTCGGTATTCTCAAAGGCATGAACGACCGTCAGGTGCGCCTGCGTCGTGTCGATGAGTTATTGGAGATGGTGAGCCTGAAACAGGTTGCCAGGCGCAAGATCAAGACCTTTTCGGGTGGCATGAAGCGCCGGGTGGGCATTGCGCAGGCGCTACTCAACGATCCCCGGCTGCTGGTGGTCGATGAGCCAACGGCGGGGCTCGATCCCGAAGAGCGTATTCGCTTCCGCAACTTGCTCGCTGACCTGGGTGGGGACCGGACGGTGCTGCTCTCAACGCACATCGTTGAGGATATTGCCCAGACATGCCAGAACCTGGCGGTTATGCGTAATGGGCGGGTCCTGTTCCGTGGCACCATCGCCCAGATGCTCCAGGAGACACGCGGCAAGGTCTGGCTCGTGACCACCAGTGGCTCCAAGCTGGCTGGAGACTTCACGGTGGTCTCCACGCTCAATATGGGGACCACGATCCAGTACCGCGTTGTAGGCCTCCCTGCTCCACAGGCTGGCATACTTTCTGCGCTCCCCACTGAGCCTGGCCTGGAAGATGGCTATGTCTGGCTGATGCGCGAGCAACAGGCGCCTGCCTCTAGCGCGGTGCTTTCATAGAAGTCTCAACTCTCGATAAGGAGCATATTCCTTCTATCATCGTGCATCCTGACGCGAGGATCAACAACGGTAGCAACGATATCGCTTAGCAAGGTGCAGATGATGATGAAGAAACAGCTCATGACGACGATGGCCTGCGCGACGGGATGGTCATACAAGTTGATGGCAGTGAGCAGCGTCATGCTCAGCCCAGGAATATGGAGCAGGTATTCTGTGATGAGCACGCTGGTCACAATCAAGCCCAGCGCAGGACCCAGCGCTGAGAGCAAAGGGATGAGCGCGCCCGGCAGCGCATGCCGCAGGAGTACGGTCCTTTCCCGTAACCCTTTCGCGTGAGCTGTGCGTACGTCATCATGTCTCAGAGTTTCCAGCATCGAAGTCCTGGCGAGACGATAAAAAAGTCCACCGCTCATGATGGCGACGAGCAGCACTGGGACAACATGGGCCTGCCATGTCTGCCAATCGTTCATAGGCAGAGGGCGCACTCCCCACTTGTATAGCCAGGCCATAAGCACCTGAAAGATTACGACGAGGACTATACTAGGGAGCGCGGAGAGCAGGGATACAACGCGGGTTATGGTGCTGGCTGCGCGGGTCTCCGCTCGCAAGGCAGCGCTGATCCCGGCAGGAATCCCTATAAGCATGCTGGCGGCCAGAGCCTCCAGCGCCAGCACTCCCGAAGCAGAGAGGCCCGGAGCCACAATCTCCCAGACCGGTTGTTGTTCAGTATGGTAGGAGAGACCGAAGTTCCCATGCAGGCAGTTGACCACATATTGGATGTACTGTTGCCACCAGGGGAGATCAAACCCGTAGGCATGTTGCAAGTGCATATATAAAACTATAGGGAACCCATGCTCTCCAAAAAATGCCCGGATGGGGTCACCAGGAGCGTAATAACCTGCGATGAAGATGATGAATGTGCTAGCCAATAACACATATACCAGCTTGATAGCGCGAACAAGCAGAGATCGATACATGTCTTGCCCTTCTTTCCTGGAGTCGGCTTCTCACAGTAAGCAGCTATTGTCTACTCTGATAGACGGTTTCTCTTCTGGAAAGTTCCCGTTGCATGAAGGACTGTATCTATGTTTATCGCACATCCATATACATGCGTTGTAAGCGTGCGGGCGAGGTACCAAGCCTGTAGAGGATACGCAGGCGCCACATCAGTAAGATTGTGCGCCCAAGCCCATGACGTTCGTGCCGCCTGGCCGAGGTTCTTACATATTGTGGCAGGAGGACTACCTTGCCGATTTGGCGTAGGCGCGTGATAATCTCCAGGTCCTCCATCAAGGGCTGGTCGGGATAGCCGCCGACCGCTTTGAAACTGCTCGTGCGGATGAAATAGGCCTGGTCTCCTGTGAAGAGGGTGCGTAAGCGCGAGCGCAGGTTAGTGCTAAAGGCCACCAGCCGGTAGGGCCAGCGTTCGCAGTTGAAGCAGATGTGGAACGCGCCACCAACGACCTGTGGTGGCGCGAGCGCCCGCTCGATAGCGCTGAAGGCCTCGGCAGGCAGGTACGTATCGGCATGCAGGAAGAGCAGCACATCGCCGCATGCACAGGCGGCGCCCGCGTTCATCTGGCGAGCGCGCCCGCGCGGGGCCGCAATCACGCTCCCATATCTATTTCCTATAGCCGCCGTATTATCGCTGCTGCCGCCATCGACGATAAGCAACTCGCATTCATAGCCAGCGCATTGCTCGCTAAGTTGCGCCAGTTGTTGCTCCAGTACCGCCTCCTCGTTCAGGACGGGAATGATGATTGAAAAACGCATGACAATCTCCGCATTAGGTAGGGCGCAGGCCAGCGGCGTCCCTGGCCTCATTGGTTGATACAAAATCATGTGTCGTCCTTGGAACAGGGCGACCGCAAGGGATCCATGAAATCTGCCACGGGTGCTTATCCTCATCGCCACGCCAGCTCCGCCCGGTCAGAAATGTAGGGGCGATCCCTTGCGGTCGCCCTGTTACATCTCGACACATGACTTTGTATCAACCAATGTGCAGGCCTGCGCCCGATTATTTCGTGTAGGGGCGCCGCAGGCCTGCGCCCGGTCAGTTCACCTCCACTGCTGGGCGTGGGCGGCGCGTTGGCAACGGGACGAAGGCGCTCTCCTGGGCATGTGGTTGGGCCGGGCGCATCCTGGCGTTGAGCGCGCAGAAGGACATGACGCCGCGTGGCGAGGCGTTATGGAAGCAGCAGCGCTCGATGCGGCTCATGTCGATGTCGCTCTCATCCATGAAGGGCTTGACGAAGAGCGTGAGCGTCTTGCGGCTGGTCCAGAATGAGGGATCGGTCCCGATGTGCGGCCAGAGCGTTTTCATCAGCTTGAGGCTGCCTCCGATGTTGGTGACGATCTGTGGCAGCACGGCGGAGCGGCCACGGGTGAGCATACGCAGCGTCATATTCGGGCGCGGCCCCATCACGTCCATGAACTCCTTGAGCGTGAAGTTCGGCGCGATGGGTTTGTAGCCTTCCCTGGTATATTTGAGCAGCGTAAACGTATTGCACAGGGGCGACCCTTCACCGACCGGAAAGAAGAGGTTTTTGGAGACCCCAGTCTGTTCTTCGATGAGTTGCAGGATTTCTGGCATGCGTAGCTTGCGTGGCACCTTCTTCGTTCCGTTGTCGTCGCTATCATCGACCTCGAAGCGTCCGAAGGGCGTGGCCGCCTGGAAGGCAATGGCGCAGACGGTATCGGGATGCTGCCAGGCAACATCGATAATTTGCTGGACCTGGTCAGTATTGAGGCCATCGTAGAGCGAGACGGCCAGCGTTGAGGGCAGCTTCACGCGTTCAAGAGCGGCAATGGCCTTCTCGCGCACATGCCACAGATCCTCGCCGCGCAGCTTGATGATATCTGCGGGGCGCGTGCTGTCGAACTGCAAATAGACCGAGGTGAAGCCCCAGGCCACCAGCTTCTCGGCGAAGTCTGGTTCGCGCGCCAGGCGAATGCCGTTGCTAACCATCTCCAACTGGCCGAAGCCCTTGCGCTTGACCAGCGCCGCGATACGGTCCAGGTCCTTGCGCACCGATGGCTCGCCTCCGGAGATCTGCAGCGAGATGCCCTTGCCCTCGACGGCGATGAGCTGGTCGAGTCGCGTCTCAATCTCCTCCAATGAGTAATCGCGCTCCGAGGGGCTGGAGTAGGCATAACACATGGGGCAGGTGAGGTTGCAGCGCTCGGTCACTTCCAGAATCGCCAGGCTCGCTGGCTTGCGCAGCGGAAAGGGTGAGAGTCCCTGGGAGAGATCAGTTGTGCCGCCATCGCCGTAGCGTTCAATCATCAGCTTTTCTACTTCGAAGGATGTGCGATAGTAGGCTGCGTGATAGCCTAGATCGGTATCTACGCTGCCATGCGCGGGGCAGGTGCGTGTAAAAAATACCTGGTCGCCCTCGCGTACCTCGTAGGTCGCCGGCACAATCTCAGCACAGATTGAGCAAATACTCCGCGTCTGCTTCAGGATATCAGCCAAATTCCTATTCCTTCCCTCTGTTCGCGAGATCCGTGAGCGAGGCCAGGCGCTATGTCTTGCATCATAGTTGGCGTGGCCTTGCCCTTGATATCGTGGCTATGTGTGGCTAAAAAAGGTTCACTTATATCATATCCATCTTTGCCAACAAAAAGAAGACCCCTCATCCGCGTAGGGGCGAGGCAAGCCATCGCCCCTACGCGGATGAGGGCGCGCCTGTTTGGCGATAGCATTCTAGATGACGCGTATTAAAGATGTCTTAGCGGGCCTGGCTGTACAGGTGCAGCACCAGATGCGCGATGTCCTGGTGGATTTTTTCGTCTGCCTGCGAGATGCAGGATACATCCCCGCTTGTCTTTCCCTGGTACGTGATCGTTGTGGTAGATCCGAAGGACATGGACTTCAGACAACCGTGGTTGGGTATCTTATCGACGCTGCCAACCTCGTTCAGCATCTGTTCCAATTGCCCAGTATCAAAGGTGTGTGCCGAAAACGCTTTATTTGTCACATGTTTCAGGGTCTGCCCCAGAACCTCTTTCTCATAGGTGATGGACCCGCTCCCATCGCGATTGATCGTTAAAGTGGAGCCTGGCATGTTCGTAGACCCGGAGTTTGTAATCACGATGGAGGGCGAGTTTCCCGCCGCTGCTGATCTTTCCATGTTGATGCCAACTGTTAAAACTAAGAGAACGACGACCGCTAAACCGAGCAAGAGAAACGGATATCTTGGGAATGATTTCACGCCTGTAGCAGGCGTATCATGTTGTTTGCGCATATCTACCTCCATATCAAGGACTCTATCGTATGGACGAATACGCGACCGTAAAAGTTCCTATTTCTTGGATACTATAATTTAAAGATAAGCGGGATGAGACGCGGCCTGGCCGCATCTCATCCCGCTTCATGCCTGCTACAAAGCGCGATTACTGAGTTGGGCGATTCATCTGATCGGGAGCAGTAAATGGTTGCTGCTGCTGCGGATAGCCCTGCTGCGTCTGTTGCGCTTGCAGTTGCTGCATGCGCAATTGTTCAGCTTGCATCTGCTGTGCTTGCAGTTGCTGTGCGCGATATTGCTCGGCACGTGCCAGATCGTTGTTCGATTGCTGAGCCTGACTGATGCGGACGGCTGCATCGCTTGCCGAAGCTTCGCCACGAGCGAGCCACTTGCGCGCGGCATCCTGGCCACCAAGCCCAAAGGCCAGGCCGAAGGCCAGCGCCATGCCACCCACGAGCGCCGTGAACAGGATGTTCAGAAGCGAAGGAGCGATCTGGAGTTGCTCAAGGGCGATAAGCCCCGCGAAACCGATGATGGCCCAGCGTGCGATGCCTGCGAAAATGTTCGGGTTTCCCACGTGTGCGGAGGCGGTGGCTCCACGTACAAGATCGGCCACAACGGTACCGGCCAGGGCGCCCAGGAAGAGCACCAGGATGGCGACAAACACATTAGGGATGTAGGCCACCAGGGTATTCAGGACGTTACTCACCGCCGGCAAGCCAAGCGCGTCCGCCGCTGGCACCAGGAAAATGAGGAAGAGGAACCAGAAAACCACGGCTCCCAGGATGCCGGCAGCATCCATGCGCACACCCATGCGCTGCTCAAAGGTAGTGAGGCCGATGCGATTCGCCAGGTTATCGAAGCGCAGCTTGCGCAGCAAGAATGTTAGCGCCCGGCTCACGAGGTAGGCAATCAGCCAGCCAACGAGAATGATGACCAGGAAGCCTATCACCCTGGGGAGGAAGGTCACTATGAGGTTCAGGGCGTTGGATAGGGCATTCCCTATAGTAGTTCCAAAATCAGGCATTGTTTGCTCCTTTCGAGATTATCTGATCTATGCTAGATCGATACTGAACTATTGCTAAGAAATATATCTTACTAGGGTAGGATAGTTCACACTCTTTACAATCGGCAAGTCAACAATAGAAATGCTAAGCACTCTCTAATTTTTGTATTAATATGCTCTAAGTTTCTAAAGGAATTGCACGCATAAATGTATTAGGAAGAGCTTTAGGAGAGAGATGAGGCTGGATAAGACAGGATGTGTTTCGCGTAGAGGCCCGGCTTGCCGCGCTCGTGTGTGCCTCTGATACCGGAAGAGAGACCAGTTGTCCCGTAGCGCGTGGCTTGCCTCGCCGTCCTGTCTAGGAC
>JALYVR010000291.1 GCA_030853145.1 Chloroflexota bacterium
GGGCACGCCGCTCAGCACGCTGATCTACGACGAGCAGTACGGCGGGGGCATCCTGGATAATAAGCAGCTCAAGGCCATCATACCTGGCGGCTCCTCCGCACCGTTGCTGGCCGCCGACAAAGTAGACACGCCGCTCGACTACGAAGCTATCGCCGCCGCTGGCTCGATGCCTGGCTCCGGCGGCGTCATCGTCATGCACGAAGACACCTGTATCGTTGACGCGGTGTTGCGCATGACCGAGTTCTACCGCGACGAGTCGTGCGGCAAATGCACGCCCTGCCGCGAGGGCACCTACTGGCTCGTCGAGATACTGCACCGCCTTGAACACGGTCACGGCAAGGAGAAGGACATCGACCTGCTGCTGGATGTATGCGACAACATCGCCGGCAAGTCCTTTTGCCCCCTGGGCGACGCGGCCACCAGTTCTGTAGTCAGCAGCATCAAGCTCTTCCGTGAAGAATATGAGTACCATATTCGCGAGGGCCGCTGCCTGGCCGGCCCCAAAGCGCGCAAAGAAACGGTCAAGGTGTAGGTGGAATATGGCGCCCGCCGTGGCAACGGGCGCAAATATATTTGAATATCCTGGATGATTGGTAAAAAACTATGGCAGAAGAAGAGAAAAAAGACCAACTTGTGCATCTTATGATAGATGACATCCCTGTGGCGGTCCCACCTGGGACGCTGGTGTGGGCGGCGGCGCGACAGGCGGGCATAGAGGTTCCGATTTATTGCTATCATCCTAAAATGCCGCCTCTGGGTGCCTGCCGTATGTGTTTTGTGGAGATCGAGAAGCTGCCCAAGCCGCCGCAGACCGCCTGCACCACGCCGGTGAGCGAGGGCATGGTCGTCCACACGAAGACCGAGAAGGTCCTCAAGGCGCGCAAGGGCACACTGGAGTTTCTGCTCATCAACCACCCGCTGGATTGTCCGATCTGCGACAAAGGCGGCGAGTGCGACTTGCAGGACTTCACGCTGCGCCACGGACCCGGCGGGACGCGCTTCGACCTCGACAAGCGCCACTATCGCAAACCGATCCCCGTCAGCGACCGCGTGATGCTGGACCGCGAGCGCTGCATCCTGTGCCAGCGCTGCACGCGCTTCAGCTCGGAGATCTCGATGGACAACGGCCTGGTGATGATCGAGCGTGGCTACCGCATGGAGGTGGGCACGGCGCCCGACCATGCCTTCGACTCGATCTTCTCAGGCAACACTGTCGAGATGTGTCCGGTGGGCGCGCTGACGGCCACGAAGTACCGCTTCAAGTCGCGACCGTGGGAGTTGAAGCACACGCCCAGCGTCTGCAACAACTGTAGCGTCGGCTGCAACGTGCGCGTCGATGTGCGCATCGACAAGATCATGCGCCAGATGTCACGCACCAATGATGACATCGATGATGGCTGGCTGTGCGACCGCGGCCGCTGGGGCTTCGAGTTCGTCAACAGCCCGCAGCGCCTGCGTACACCCATGATGCGCACACAGCGTGACAAGCCCCTGGAGCCGGCGACGTGGGACGAGGCGCTGTACATGATCGCCACGCGCTTCACCGCCATCAGCCAGCAGCACGGCGCGCAGGCCATCGGGGGCATCGGTTCAACCCGCACAACCAACGAGGAGACGTATCTCTTCCAGAAGCTGCTGCGCGAAGTCATTGGCACACCCAACGTCGATCACTACCACGGTCACTTCCCTGGTCCGCGCGACACCCTGACGGGCCGGCCATGGATGCTGACCAGCAGCATCGCCGAGATCGAGCAGGCCTCGCACATCGTGCTCATTGCCTCCGATCCTTACCTGCGCCAGCCTATACTCAACCTGCGTATCAAGAAGGCCCTGAGGGCTGGCGCGAAGATCTTTATCGTCAACAATGCCAGCACCGAGCTTGACCGTTTCGCCACGCAAAAGATTGCCATCCCGGCCCACGGCGCGGGGGCGGCGGCGAAGATCCTGCTGAGTTCCGTCGTGCGCCAGGAGGATATGCGGGCGCCCAACGAGGACCTGCGCACACGCGTGCTCGCCGAGGACCCACAAGTGCGCGGACATGAAGAGACCTTCGGAACGCAGGCCACCCGGCAGTTGCGTCAACTGGCGCACGAGATAGCCGGGGCCACGGGCGCGATCATCCTCTACGATGAGCTGGCCACCCGCGAACCTGGCTGCGCGGAGCTGGCGGCCGATCTCCAGACGCTGGCCATGATTACCGGCAACATCGACCGCCCCGGCGCCGGCGTTGGCCCGCTCTTCGGGGATGCCAATTCGCTGGGCGCGCGCGACATGGGCCTGTTGCCCGACGCGCTCCCCGGCTACCGGCCGGTCACCGAGGCCGGCCTGCCATACGACGAGATGCTGAGCAGCCCGCAGGTGAAAGCGCTCTACATCATGGGCGCGAACCCTACACGCCATGTGAGTGGGGGCGATCTGCGCGCGAGCAAAGAGTTTCTCGTGGTGCAGGATATCACGCTGAGCGAGACGGCGCAACAGGCCGATGTAGTGTTGCCGGCGGTCAGCTACGCCGAAAAAGATGGCAGCATGACCAATGTCGATCACCACGTGCAGGCTATTCGCCGCGCCCTGCGCCCGCTGCCAGGCGCGCGCGCCGACTGGGAGATCCTGGCTTCACTGGCGAAGCGATTAGGGCAGGAGTGGAACTACGCCAGCCCGCGCGACATCCTGCTGGAGATAGCCGCCAGCAACCCGTTCTACAGCGGACTGACCTGGGAAGACCTGGGTCAGCACGGCGTCCGACTGCGCACGCAAGAAGTGGAGGTGGCGCATGCTTGATTTTCTAAACAACGAGATTGTGGCCGCGGTGATCAAGTCTGCGGTCGTCATCGTGGCCCTGATGACCGCCTTCGCGTACATGACCTTGATCGAGCGGCGCGTGATCGCCAGGCTGCAAGGGCGCCTGGGACCGAACCGCGCGGGTCCGTCCGGCCTCTTCCAGCCCATCGCTGACGGCATCAAGATGGCATTTAAGGAACAGATCGTCCCGACGCAGGCCAAGAAGTTCACCTACCTCATCGCGCCCATCATCTCGGTGATCGTAGCGCTGAGCGTCTTCGCCGTTGTGCCCATCGGCACCAACTGGATCAGCGGCAAGCCCAGCGTCTGGGATCCCGTCATCGCCGACATCAACGTGGGGCTGCTGTGGATACTCTCAATCTCCTCGCTGGCGGTCTACGGCATCGTGCTCGGCGGCTGGTCATCGGGCAACCGCTATTCGCTGCTAGGCTCGCTGCGCAGCGCGGCGCAGATGGTCTCATACGAAACAAGCCTGGGACTTGCCCTGAGTGGTACATTGATGTGGGCTGGCACCTTGAGCATGGTAGGCATCGTCCACCGGCAGCTTGACATGGGTATCTGGTTCATCGCCGCGCAGCCGCTGGGCTTCATGGTGTATATCATCGCCGCCATCGCCGAAGTGAACCGCGCGCCGTTCGATCTGCCGGAGGCCGAGCAGGAACTGACCGCCGGCTACCTGACCGAGTACAGCGGCCTGCGCTGGAGCCTCTACCAGATGGCGGAATACATCAATATGATCACCGCCAGCGCCGTGGCCTCGACGCTCTTTTTCGGCGGCTGGAGCTTCTTCGGTCTGGAGCGCATTCCGGGCGTCTCGATCCTGATCTTCCTGGTCAAAGTGGCATTTTTCCTGTTTATCTTTATCTGGCTGCGCGCCACATTGCCGCGCATTCGCTATGACCGCCTGATGCGCCTGGGCTGGCAACTGCTGCTGCCCCTGGCCGTACTCAATGTGGTGATCACCGCCACGGTAGTAGCGCTGGACTGGCCCTGGTGGGTCAGCGGCCTGGCTGGATTACTTGTCGTGATAGTCGTGCTGTTCTTGATCCGCACACGCAGCGCAGGCACGCGCTACGAGTCCACGCGAGGCAGCTCTACCGAGATACCGCCATCGGTGCGCCTGGTGAAGTTCGATGGAGCTGGCGTAGAGACGCCTGCACCTGCATCTTTACAGGATACGATGGTGTAATATGATTGAATAGAGAAGTTACTGGTATATCCGTCTGGCTAGATATTGTAAGGAGCGAACCTATGTCAACCTACGAGTACCGACAGGTGCTCCAGCAAGTTCAACACCTTACGGCTGACGAACAGCTCCAGTTGTTAGAAGATCTGGCAGCCCTCGTTCGCCAACGGGTATCCAGCCGCCCGCGTCATAGCATCCTGGAATTCAAGGGGTTGGGCAAAGAAATCTGGTCGGATGTTAATGTCGAAGAATATCTCAGATCCGTGTAGGGGCGATGGCTTGCGCCTGGTCACATACGCGGGCGAGGCAAGCCATCGCTCCTACGGGAACCGAATGCGGGCGTATACATAAAAAGGAGACCACATGTCATTCGACATCATCAAGGGGATGGCTACAACCCTGAAAAATATGGGCAAGAAGCCGACGACCATCTCTTACCCGGAGCAGGAGCGGGAGCTACCGCCGCGCTTCCGGGGGCGCCATGTCCTGCATCGCTACGAGAACAACATGGAGCGCTGCGTCGGCTGCTTTCTGTGCGCGGGGGCCTGTCCCGCCGACGCTATCTACATCGAGGCTGACGAGAACAGCGAGGAGGAACGTGTCTCGCCGGGCGAGCGCTATGCTAAGGTGTTCGATATCAACATGCTACGCTGCATCTTCTGTGGCTACTGCGAGGCGGCCTGTCCGACGGGTGCGATCACGTTGGAGAAGCAATACAAGCTGGCTTCGTACTATGCTGAAGATATGATCTACCACAAGGAGCAGTTGCTGGAACCGGTCGGACAGGCCACGGTAGGCTCGGCTGCGATCTGGTTCGAGGCGGCTCCGCTCGATGCTGAACAGCCGGTGCCGCAGCGCAGCCTGCTCTTCGATGGCTCGCGGGCCAGTGCCGCCTCTGTTGGTCTGGGCGACACGGCAACTGAGGAGCCGGTGCTGATCGCGAACGCGGAGCAGGACGAGGACCGGCGCCAATTTGAGAAGAAGGATGGGCTGGAGGTATGACGGCACTCGCACTCTCTTTTTTTGTGCTGGCCATCGCCAGCGTGGCCTCGGCCCTGGGCGTGATCCTGTTCAAGAACGCGGTCCATAGCGCCCTCTCGCTGATCCTGACGCTGCTCTTTCTGGCCATGTTTTACCTGCAACTGGGCGCCATGTTCATCGCCATTGTGCAGATCCTGATCTACGCGGGCGCCATCATGGTGCTGTTCCTCTTCGTGGTCACCATGCTGGCCACCGACACCACCGACGCGGAACAGGCCGACCGCATCCCCTGGCAACGCGGGGTCGCCGCTGGACTGGGCTTCGTGCTGGTCGCAGCCCTGAGCTACCTGCTCTTCACGGGCAAGACGGTTGATAGCGCGGCGCAGACCACTGGCGCAAACAGCCTCTCGCACATGGTACAGTCTCAGGGCAATATCGAGGCGTTCGGGCTGGCACTGTTTCACGGATTTTCGTTTGCCTTTGAAGTAACCAGCTTGATTATTGTGGTGGCTATCCTGGGCGCGCTCGTGCTGGGCAGGAGAGCCTAGGAGCTGCGTAAGGGCGCGGACCGCCCCATTCGGAGGCTTATTTTTATGGACACATTACCATTATCCTGGTATCTGATAGTGAGCGCCATGTTGTTCTCCATTGGCGTCGTCGGCGTGCTGGTGCGGCGCAACCCGCTCATTATATTTATGTCAATTGAATTGATGCTCAATGCGGTAAATCTATCGTTTGTGGCCTTCTCGCGCTACCTCGATTCAGCGGACGGGCAGATATTTGTCTTTATCGTCCTGACGGTTGCTGCAGCTGAGGTTGTTGTGGGACTGGCAATCATCGTCTCGATCTTCCGCACGCGCCACAACATCGATGTCGACGATATGCATCTCTTACGAGGATAATTTGTCATGACAAATCTGACTGCATGGGTGCTGCTGATGCCCCTGCTCGGCTTCATCATCCTGGGCGTGCTTGGCAGGGCCATGTCGCGCCAGGCGGTGCTGGCCGTGGCATGGAGCGCGGCGGGCCTGGCATTTCTCTTTGCCGCGCTCAGCTTTTTCTCGATGCTGGGGACGCAGCCGGAGACAGCCCGCGTGAGCGACATCGTGATCTATCACTGGGTCAGTTCCGGCGACTTCCAGTTGAACTTCGGCCTGCTGCTCGACCCGCTCTCGGCGACCATGCTGATGGTGATCACGGGCGTTGGTTTGCTGATCCATATCTATTCAGCGGGCTACATGGAGGGTGATCCGAGCTTCTGGCGCTTCTTCTGCTTCATGAACTTCTTTATTTTCGCCATGACCCTGCTGGTAAGCGCGGACAACCTGCTCTTCCTGCTCGTTGGTTGGGCCTTAGTGGGCCTGGCCTCCTTCCTGCTCATCGGCTTCTGGTACCAGCGGCGCGCGGCCGTCGCGGCTGCCAGGAAGGCCCTGATTATCAACATCATCGGCGACTTTGGCCTGATGCTGGCAATCTTCCTGCTCTTCAAACACTACGGCACGCTGCTCTATGGCTTTGGCGGCGCGAATAACTGCGGGCCAGGCAACGCCGGTTATGGCCTGCTGACCTCGCTTGG
>JALYVR010000292.1:0-3120 GCA_030853145.1 Chloroflexota bacterium
GGATGGGCCAGGAACATGCGGATACCAGCAATCCAGTGCGCCACGCGCTCGGCAGTTGCGTAATTTTGCGGAGTAGGTGCGCCCAGATTTAGATTTGTGACGCCGACGAAGTCCAGAATCGGCGAGAAGATTCTTAGAGGTATCACATCCGCCAGAAGCAGGCCATTGGCGAAGAGCAGGCCGATGATGCCCAGCACGCCTGCGAACAGCACAGGCTTGAACGCCCGCATATACGTCGCGCCCATGATCAGGATAAAGATGGCTGCTATGCTGATGGCGAGCCAGCCGCCTTTTGATTGAGCCTGATACTCAGCCGCGGCGAGCGGAAGTGCGGCCGCGGCCGCCAGGAACCGCGTCCTCCAGTTGCGCCCCAGCAGCATCAACGCCAGGGCGATGCTCAGGGCGATGTTGATATAGCCCGCGAATGGGTTGGGCTGACCAAAGGTGCCAGAGACGCGCAGGCTGTTAGCGCGAATAAACGACACGGGCCCAATATTGAGGTATTCCTGGACATAGCCAAGCAGCGCCTGGGAAACCGCCCCCAGCAAAAGCATGGCGACGATGATCCACACCTGGCGACGCGTGCGGATATACTGCGTCCCCAGCAAGATGATCACCAGAAATTCGAGCCATTTGATGATCTCCTTCAGACTATCGCTGAGGCTTGTCGCGACGAATACCGAAAGGACCATCGTCAGCAGGAGGACCAGGATCGCAAGCACAAGATACCAGGGCACGCTCTGGCGTCCGCGGTCGCGCGGGCCTGGAGTTGTCAGCATAGCATACCCGGCGGCGGGCAAGACGAAACTCAGCAGCCAGGCGGCGGCGAGCAGGCCTACCAGAATATCCGCGCTATTCACGTTCGCGGACCCTATGCTAATGCTATCTATAGATCCCCAAGGAACAGCAAGTGGGAGGAGATAGAGCGCAGTGCGCGGCCGCAGCATGGTCCATACGGTCACTATCAGGTACAGTGGCAGGCGGATATTCCAGGGTTGAGGCTGTGAAGGAAGCGCAATCAAGAGGCCAAATGCCACGATTGCGCCGGTCACGCCCACCACGTTTGCCAGTGTGATATGGGGACGCAACGGCCCTAGAAAATCTGAGTTGCTGCGCCTATGCTCTGGCCTGTGTACACTAAGACTTCTCATGCCTCTACACTAATCTCTAGTCGCCAGCTTTAAAGGACTCACACAGGAAGCTCCTATAAGATAGGAGATAGGTGGCTGCTTTGACTGCTGAACCATGCTATTGTACGCTGTAGACCGTCTTCCATGCCTACATGCAGTTGCCAACCAAGAGCCTGCCGGGCTTTAGAGATATCCGGGCGACGCCGCTCCGGGTCATCAATGCGGCTGGACTCAAAGAGCAAGCTGGACGAAGCGTTGCAAAGCCGGATGATCGTCTGCGCAAATTCAAGCACAGTGTGCTCTTCCGGGTTGCCAAGGTTAAATACTTCACCGGCGGTATGCTGCTTGAACATTGCCCGCATCAGGCCATCTACCAGGTCGCTGACATAACAGATGCTGCGTGTCTTGCTGCCATCGCCGTAAATAGTCAGCGGCTCATTGCGCAGCGCCTGGGTAATAAAATTGGGGACCATGCGTCCGTCATTCTGCTGGCTATGCGGGCCGTAGGTATTGAAGATACGCACAATGCGCACATTCGCCTGGTACTGCCGGTAATATTCCATCGTCAACGTCTCGCCAAGACGTTTGCTTTCATCGTAGCAGGCGCGTGGCCCAATGGGGTTGACATTGCCCCAATAGTCTTCACGCTGTGGATGCACCAGAGGGTCTCCATAGATCTCTGATGTCGAGGAGACCAGAAACATGGCCTTCTGCTGGCGAGCCTGCTCTAGCATCTGGTGTGTACCCTGGCTATTGACCAGGATAGTCTCAAGGGGATGCTCCATATAGCCAATCGGGCTGGCGGGACTTGCCATATGAAAAATGGCCTCCGCCTGGAAGCTAAAGGGCTGTGTGACATCATGGTGCAGGAACGTAAAATGCGGATGCGCGCGCAAAGAAGCGATATTCTCTTCGGAGCCGGTAAGCAAGTTATCTACACAGAGGACACTGTGCTCTTCATCCAATAGTCGCTTACAAAGATGGGAGCCGATAAAACCCGCTCCGCCGGTAACAACAACTTTCAAAGATCTGGACCTCCAAGAATTGAAGAAGATAAGGTATGTTATTTGCAGGATACCATACTAACCATAGCAAAGAAAGGGCGTTCAATGGAAGGGACCCATTCGGGCCATGCGTCTGCTCATTTTACAGCAGGCCGCGCTCTTTTGTTACGCGGTACCCTTGTATCATGCGTTCTATTCAAGAGACGACCTGGCAAGGTGAAGGTAACAACTTTAAAGAATTGGTTTATACTATAGGCCAGATGGTGCGCATTACTGCACCTGGCCTGGCAGCAGAAGGAGCTATTATGGCGCTTATTCTTTCACGTGCAGACATCCAGCGCTGCCTGGATATGCCGGAAGCCATCGAGGCCATGCGTGAGGCCTTTCGCGCGCTGCATATGGGTCTCGCACAGACTCCCCAACGCGCGCATGTTGCTCTCCCAGAGCAGGCTGTGGTGCTCTCTATGCCCGCGTTATTAGAGACGCCTGAGTACCATGCTTTTGGCCTTAAAGTTATCACCGTAGCTCCCCAGAATCCTCCCCAGGGACTGCCTTTGAGCTTCGCGACGGTGTTGCTATTAGATGCGACAACGGGCCGCACGCTGGCTATCCTGGAGGGTGGCTGGCTCACATCTATGCGCACGGGCGCGGTATCCGGCCTGGCCACCGATGTGCTGGCACGGGACGACGCCGATGTGCTGGCCCTCTTTGGTGCCGGTACACAGGCGCTCACGCAGGTGCTGGCTATCGATACGGTGCGCCCTCTACGCGAAGTGCGTGTGGTCAATCGCAGCGACGAGCACTTTGAGCGCCTGGAATCTGACCTGCATGCGCTGCTCGATCCGGTCTGCCCGCTCATTCAGCGCGCCGCGTCACCCGCCGAAGCGCTCTCCGGTGCTCTGCTGGTGGCCTGCGCTACCACGTCGAGCACACCGCTCTTCCACTGGGATATGCTTGCTCAGGGCGCGCATATCAATGCAATCGGA
>JALYVR010000292.1:3130-6541 GCA_030853145.1 Chloroflexota bacterium
AAGTGGATGTTGAAACGCTGGCCCATGCTCGTATCGTCGTTGACCAGCGGGAAGCGACCTTGATGGAGGCAGGCGATGTGGTGCAGGCTCTGCGAGCCGGGCGCATCAGCGGACCGGATACCTGGCTTGAACTGGGCGAGATCGTTACAGGCAAGCAGCCAGGTCGCCGTACTTCAGAAGAGGTGACCTGCTTCAAGTCGGTAGGGGTTGCCGTCCAGGATGTGGCTGTGGCGCTGCATGTCTACCGGCGAGCGCGTTCACTGGGCATTGGTGTCGAAGTGGAGGTGTGACGCATTGGACTTACTTCGTGCGCTGGCGGCGTTTCCAGCGGCGATACAGAAGCTCATCGCCCCAATTGAGGAAGCCGCAGGTCGTGAAGCCGTGAACGATCACCACAGCGAGCAGCGAGCGTGGCTCAGGCTGCGCCAGGTAGAGCGAACTGAAGACCAGTCCTGCCAGGCCTACGCCGCCGACACTGCGCCAGTTCCACTTGCCCAACCGGTGGTACAGTGTATAGGTTGCCGTGCTCACCAGCCAGCCCCAGCCGAGCCAACCTGTCCACTGTGCCACCGCAGTGAGCAGGAACCCTCGGAAGAATAGTTCTTCGATTGGGCCATTGAGTACCAGGTAATAGAGACTCTGGAGCAGGTGATCGCTCCTGGTGGGCCAGCGAAACCAGGGGCCTACGAAGAGCATGCGGTAGAGGGCGGCAAAAAGCGCCATACCGCTGCCGCTGCCGATGCCGAGTAGCAACTGCTGCGGCACATTGTGCAGCGTCAATCCCAACGTCGTGAATGGCAGATGCAGAACCACAATGTAGATGAACGGGATCGCTCCCATCGGGATGAGGCGCATGAATATATCGGGCCAGAGCCAGCGCCAGCTATCGGCGACGGTGGAACGTACCACGCTTTGGGCTTGCGGGGAAGGCAACGTATTTACCTCTTCGGACCTATGCTTCTAACTGCGCCAATTGTTCTATGCCTTCTTCCACCTCGGCGCGCGAGAAATCTCCGGCGACCAGGTCCGCATCGCTTTTTTGTTGCAGGCGCGCATAGAATGCCTGGCCCTGTGCGAATAGCGCTGCGTTCGCCGGCTCTGTCTCGACCAGCTCAAAAAGGAGGTCCTCGGCCCTGGCATAGCGGCCGGTCTTCTCGTAGTACTGCATGACCTGGCGTTTCGTCTTGACCGGTAACTCATAGGCGTCGAGCCGGGCGAGGATCTCCTCCGTCTCTACGAAGTAGGGCGATTCCTTAATGGTGTTGCTATCCTCCTCGCGCAGCATCACCTCCAGGAACAGGAAGAGCGATTTCAGGTAGCGGGGATAGCTCTCGTTCTCCTTTTCCAGATCTTCGTAGGTATCGCCCTCCGCCTTGAGCAGTAGCGCGATCCACAGGCACTTCTCCACATTCAGCGTGCCTAGCGAGGTGACAAGGGCCAGCAACATGTCTTCTGAGGCCGAGTTAATCTGAGAGGACCCTAAGCCCAGTGACTGCCTGAATAGGTCGTCGATGAAGATCAGCGCGTCCTGGTGGCGATTGGCCTCGCGCAGGAAGATAATCCTGGCTATGGCCCTGGTGAATTGTTCAATCATCCTCAGGAGATAATCTCTGTTGATCATGGCCCTTCCTTTTTGATGGAGTATGGCCCCCGCAAGGGAGGGCTACTACACATATTCTGTGCGCCATCGCGCTATGCCTCTATGATGCCAGTCGCTCGATTGCTTGCTCGATACGCGTCATGGTGCGCTCGTGACCAAGGACCTCCATCGTCTGGAAGAGCGGGGGAGCGACGCTACGCCCGCTGATGGCGACGCGCAGGGTGCCAAAGAGTTGCGCGGGCTTCAGGCTCAGTTCGGTCGCGAGTTCGCGCATGGGCGCCTCCATCGCGCTGTGTTCCCATGTTTCCAGGCTGGCAAGCAGATCACGAGCGCGTATCAGGGCCGCCCGTGTGCCTGTGATCTCCATGCCCTTCTGCATGAGGGTTGCCGTGTCGTACGCCAGCGTGTCGGTATAGAAGAATGTCACCATGTTGGCCGCCTCGCCCAGCGTCTTCAGCCGCTCATGCTCCAGGTGGAGCACGCGCGCGGTGTATTCGGGATCAAGCGGGCGCTGGATGCTGTCGAGGAGACCGCCCTCGGCCTCCGGGCGCTCCAGATAGGGGAGCGTGCGCCGGGTTAGCTCGTCCAGCGACAACTGGCGGATATACACCCCATTCATCCAGGTCAGCTTCTCGGCGTCGTAAATGCCCCCCGCGATGCCGACGCGCTCCAGGTCGAAGGCCCTGACCAGTTCCTCGCGTGTGAAGAGTTCGGTCTTGTCGTCATACGACCAGCCGATCAGCGCGAGGAAGTTGAAAACCGCCTCCGGCAGAAAACCCTGCTGCTTGAGTTCGAGCCACGATGGCGCGTTATGGCGCTTGCTGAGCTTCTTCTTGTCTTTGCCCAGCACGCTTGGCACATGGTAGTAAAGCGGCGGCTGCCAGCCCAGAGCCTGATAGATCTGCACATGGCGTGGCGCGCTGGCGATCCACTCCTCGCCCCGCAGGACATGGGTGATCTTCATCAGGTAATCGTCAACGAGATGCGCCAGGTGGTATGTCGGGAGACCGTCCGTTTTTAAGATCACGACATCGTCGATATCGCTGTTTTTGAACGTGATATCGCCATGAAGTTCATCATGCACAACTGTGTCGCCCTCAAGGGGCATGGCAAAGCGTACCACCCATGTCTGCCCGGCGGCCTCGTTGGCCGCGCGCTCCTCTTCGCTGAGAAAGCGGCAGCGCCGGTCGTAGCGTGGCGGCAGCTTCTGCGCTTCCTGGCTCTTGCGCATCTCGTCAAGGCGCTGTGACGTGCAGTAACAGCGGTAGGCATGCTCGGAGGCGATCAGTTGATGCGCGTACTGCTGGTAGAGGGCCTTGCGCTGCGTCTGGTAATAGGGACCGTAGAAGCCCCCGACGACTGGCCCCTCGTCAACGTCCATGCCAAGCCATTGCAAACCTTCAATGAGGTAATCAACCGCGCCTGCAACGGTGCGAGCCGTATCAGTATCTTCAATGCGCAGCACGAATGCGCCCCCGGTATGGCGCGCATACAGCCAGCTAAAAAGCGCTGTCCGGTAGCCTCCAATATGCTGGAAGCCGGTGGGACTGGGAGCGAAACGCAGCCGCGGCCGGCTCGCAAGTGCGTCAGTCTGCTGCTCCTGGGTATGATGATCAAGCTGTGTCATGATGGTAAGTAAGCTCCTCTATGTCTTAGGGACAGGTTCTATTGTAGCATAGTGCTGCTATCGTGTCTCGCATATTTTCCTCCAGGATGGAATCCCTTAGTTCGCGCAGAGGTGCCGTTGGCGTAGAGGTGCGGTTGACAAGCCCGCCATAGGCGCCGCCCCTACGGTAACGTAGCTCGCTTCC
>JALYVR010000293.1 GCA_030853145.1 Chloroflexota bacterium
CCATACCACACGGATGAGTAAATAAGAAACCCTACGCGGGCGGAGGAAGCTACAGATAGTGCCAGAGCAGCGCGCCGTTGCTGCCGAGGCGCACATCCAGTGTGCCGTCCTGTGAGATCAGGTAGACCACGCCATGGTAGACAAGTGGTAGTGGGGAAGTATGCGCGGAGAAACTGTCGCGCCAGAGCATGGCGCCATCGCTGGCCCGTAGCGCCACGAAGTTAGCATTGTCTTCCTGCAGGTAGAGGATGCCATTCTGTGCTTGCATGGCTAAGAGCATATTGCTATACGCCGTTTTGCTCTGCCAGAGGAGGATACCATCGCTGGTGCGCAGCGCGCAGATGATGCTATACGTGGTGTCTGGCGTGCCCCTGGCATACATGTAGGTTACGCCATCCGCTACCCCGGCCAGCTCCATGTCCGCGAATGGCAAGGAAGGTGGAACCATGTAGCGCCAGAGCCGCTGGCCATCTCGCGCGGATACGGCGTCTATGGCCCCGGTGTTCGTTTTGATGTAGACCACCCCGCCTATCTCGCGCGGTGCGAGCGAAACGATCTCTCCACTGTTGTAGTGCCAGAGCAGCGCGCCGGTGTCCGCGCGCAAGGCCTTGATGGAGCCATCGGCGACACTTGTGTACACCACCCCATCCTGAATAAAGGTGCCCCACATGCCGTACTTCTCAGATTTGTAGTGCCAGACCTGCGCGCCGGTATCCGCGTTTACAGCTTTGATAGAGCCGTCCTGCCCCTGGATGTAGAGCAGGTTATGGTCTATCACAGGGATACCGAAGCCCACCTCGTTGGCAGGGTAGGGGTAGCTCCATAGCAGAGTACCGTCTCCGGTCTTGAAGACATAGAGCACTGCGTCGCTCATGTCATCGCCAAATAGCGCGATGACAAATACCTTATCTTGTTCGGCATGCATAAAAATAGTCGCAGGTGCAGATTGAAATGTGTACTGCCAGAGCAGGGAACCATCGCGTGCGCTGAGCGCGGCTATGATATGGTTCCCTGGAGTGTTTGTAGTGAGCGGATAAGCTGTGTCGCCATCTATGATAACCGGGCTAATGCCAGGAAGCATATTGTGTTTCCAGAGCCGGACACCATTGTCGGCTCGCAATGCCTCCACGAAGTCGCTGGGAGCAATTTGCGTGCTTGGGCTTCCTCGTATCAGGCCACGCACGTATAATGCCACAAAATTACCCTGAGTATTTTGCGCGCTCAAGTACACCACTCCATTGATGACGGTGAGCGATGTCGGCATCGCCGGTTTGTAGTGCCAGAGAGGCGCGCCATTGCTGGCACGAAGCGCATGCACCGTGCTATCGTCTGAGGTGACATACGCAATCCCATTGGCGACAGCCATATCAAGAGCGAATGACCCCGATTGAGTAGCTGGGGACGCAGCTTGCTTTGCGGGCGTGAAGGCAGGCAAGATACTGGAAAGGACAAGAACGAGCAGGAGAACGCCGGCCAGCAGCGATATCCCGGTAAGCCATCTCCGCGCCCTGGCCGAAAAATGGAAAGGCTGCTGTACCAGCCTTTGCTTCGGGCTGGCGTCCCCATCCTGGGGGTCGAGGTCTACAATTTCAACCTCAAAGTCGTCGTCTGAGATAGTGGGATCGGAGCCGTGCATGTGTACCCTCTGAATTCTGCCAACATGTGGATCGCCTGAAAGAAGTATACACGTATTTGAATTCGTTTATCAATAGTCCCATGTTGTCTGGGATGCCCATGCCGTTGGGAGACAATGTATTTATAATGCTATAATAGCAGGATTTCTTATGCAGAAGAAGTACTATTGAGTGGTGCCCCCTATGGATGGAGGGGGCACCACGTTATAGGACCACATAGAGAGGATCTATTTTATGTTGATACAAGCATGCTTGAATGGGAGCCGTGAGCCAGGAGAGCATAGCGCGTTGCCCCTATCGCCCCAGGAACTGGCTCGTGAAGCTCGACGTGTCGTGAACGCGGGCGCGGAGTCGCTGCACATGCACCCTCGTCGTCCCGATGGCAGCCAGGCGCTCGATCCGCAGAACTGCGGCGTCGCTGTAATAGAGGTACGCGCGCATTGTCCCGCTATCCCCATCGGTCTCAGCACGGCGGCCTGGATTGAGCCGGACCTGCAACAGCGCCTCAAGCTCATCTGGGCCTGGGAGGAACTGCCGGACTTCGCTTCAGTGAACTTCTCCGAAGAGGGAGCCGCCGATGTCTGCGCACTCCTCGTCGCCAAGGGCATCGGGATAGAGGCCGGGCTGGCAACGCTGGAGGACGTGGAACTGCTCCTCGCATTGGGTATCGCCGACCGTTGCTTGCGCCTCCTGATCGAGCCTGGAGAGCCAGCGATAGCTGCCGCGCGGGCAAACGTCGAGGCGATTGTACAGTACCTGGACGCGGCTACTGTGCGCACGCCGAGGCTGCTCCACGGGAGCGAGGCTACCGCCTGGCCGCTGCTGGTGAATGCCTTGCAGCGCGGATACGCCACGCGCATCGGCTTCGAGGATACGCTGACTCTGCCCAATGGTAGCCCGGCGCGCGACAACGCCCAGCTTGTTGCGCTGGCCCGCGAACTTCGCTGAGAGGTTGCTTATATTATGAGTGCGTCGTTTAAGATAAGGGCCCGGTAAGCCTCTTGTAGAACACTTATCCTTGTGGTACAATAGAATTCGGGCGAGGACAGAGGTCCCCGCCCGAACTTATATGGAAAAACTCAGGTTAACCCACGCGGTTGACCGCGAGGTAGGAGAGGTTGGGCATCTATAGCGGGCGTCCGGCCGAATTTACATATGGAAATTTCCTGGTTGGGCCACTCCTGTTTTCAGGTACGTGGCAAACAAGTTACTCTGATTACTGACCCATTCGCTCCCCAGGCCGTGGAGAACGCTCCCCAGCGAGAACCCCTCAAACTGGGTAAGATCAATGCCTCTATCGTCACTATCAGTCACGAGCATCCCAACCATAGCTATGTCCAGGATATCGGCGGCAACCCACGCGTGGTGCGCGGCCCTGGCGAGTATGAGATAAGCGATGTGCTGATCACGGGGGTAGCGGCCTACCACGATAACAAACATGGTCAGGAGCGAGGACGCAACACCATCTATGTCATTCATATAGAAGGTGTTGTTGTGTGTCACCTGGGTGACCTGGGTCATACGTTGCAAGAAGAACAGTTGGAAGAGGTAGCTGACGCTGACATCTTGCTAATACCCATTGGGGGACAGCATACCATCAACGCGGCGCAGGCCGCCGAGGTGATCAGCCAGGTCGAGCCGCGGATCGTTATTCCCATGCACTACGATCCCCCGGCTAGCGCTGGCTCCCACGAATCCCCTGATGCCCTTGATAAGTTTTGCCGCGAGATGGGCGTCGAGACCATCGAGCCACAACCAAAACTTGTCGTCACGCGCAGCACGCTCTCCGATGAGACGCAAATTGTGATTTTATCTCGCCGTAGTTAGCAAGCACAAAACGCGATTACCTTCAAAAAAAGTGGCCGCAGGGCGGGATACCGCTGGTACAGGTGCTCTGTAGATAGTGTGAAGGCCCGTTCTTTTTGTTGTGTGCTTGTACAACGGCTCCGGGTAAGGAGAGAAATACATGTCGAAATTCATCTTCGTGACCGGTGGTGTGGCTTCATCTGTGGGAAAGGGCATCAGCGTCGCCTCTCTGGGGCGCCTGCTCAAGAGCCGGGGCATCTCGGTCTCCATTATGAAACTTGACCCCTATATCAACGTCGATCCCGGTACTATGTCGCCTTACCAGCATGGTGAGGTCTTTGTCACCGACGATGGCGCCGAGACCGACCTTGATCTGGGGCATTACGAGCGCTTCACCGATGAACCTGCCTACCAGGCGAACAACGTCACAACCGGCCAGGTCTACGCGACAGTCATTGGCAAGGAGCGGCGTGGCGAGTACCTGGGCGGCACGATCCAGGTGATCCCGCATATTACCAATGAGATTAAAGAGCGCATGAACAACGTGGCGAGACGCTCGGACGCGGAGGTGGTGATCGTCGAGGTTGGGGGTACTGTGGGCGACATCGAGGGCGAACCATTCCTGGAAGCCATTCGCCAGATGCGCAAGGATGTCGGGCGCGCCAATGTCCTCTACCTGCATGTGACCCTCCTGCCCTACCTGGGCGCCACCAGGGAACTGAAGACCAAACCCACCCAGCATAGCGTCAAGGAACTGTTGCGCGTCGGTATCCAGCCGGATGTGATCCTCTGCCGCTCCGATTACCCCGTGAGCGAGGACCTGCGCGAGAAGATCGCGCTCTTCTGCAACGTGGAGACGCGCGCGGTCGTCCCGCTGCTCACGGCCGAGACGATCTACGAGGTGCCGCTGGTGCTGGAAGAGGCCGGCCTGGGCGATTACCTGGTGCAGACCCTTGAACTGCCACGCCACGAGCCGCGCATGGAGGAATGGCAGGAACTGGTCGAGACGATCAAGCGCCCGCGCCCCGGTCTCACCATTGGCCTGGTGGGTAAATACGTTGAGCTGCACGATGCCTATCTCTCCGTCGTCGAGGCCCTGCGCCACGCTGGCTGGCATCACGACGTGGATGTCAACATCAAGTGGATCAACTCTGAAGCCCTGGAGAAGATGGGCGAGGGCTATACCGAGCTGCTGGAGGACGTGGACGGGATCGTGGTGCCCGGCGGCTTCGGGCATCGCGGCGTGGAGGGCAAGGTGAAGGCCGCCGGCTTCGCGCGCCGCATGAACAAGCCCTACCTGGGACTCTGCCTGGGCCTGCACGTGGGCGTCATCGAGTTCGCTCGCAACGTGCTTGGTCTGGAAGGCGCCAACAGCGCCGAGCTTGATCCGCAGTGTCCCTATCCCGTCATCGACCTGATGCCGACGCAGCGCCATGTCGCCGATAAAGGTGGCACCATGCGCCTGGGAAGCTGGGTCTGCTGCCTGACGCCCGGCACAAAGGCGTATCAGGCATACGGCGAAGCAATTGTCTTTGAGCGCCACCGTCATCGCTACGAGTTCAACAACGAGTATCGCAAGCGCATGGAGGCCAACGGCCTGGTGATCAGTGGCCGCTCCGCTGATAACAGCCTGGTGGAGATCATCGAACTGGCGAACCATCCCTGGTTCGTGGCCTCGCAGTTCCATCCGGAATTTAAGAGCCGGCCCGACCGTCCTCACCCGCTCTTCCGCGATTTTATCGGCACCTGCAAGCACCTGGCGCGGGAGGATTGGCAGCAAGAGGATGATGAGGAGGTTGCATTAGAGCGCGAGACCAGTAGTGTGCTGCCGAACGTGCGAATCGAGATGTAACCATGTTATACCTGAGTCAAGTGCGGGGCGTGCCTGTGGAAGATGCGCAGGGTACACGCGTAGGCAAGATAGCCGACGTGTTGCTATCGACAGTGCTACCTGCGCAGGAACTGCCTGGACGACCTGTCTATGCCAGCGCCTTGCTTGTTGTGGGGGCAGACGATCACGTATGGCGCGTGCCGCTTGAGAGCGCGGAACTGCGCAACCATACGCTGCGCCTGCGTGTGCCGCTTGAGCAACTCGTGCTGGAGGCTGCCGCGTCACCAGTGCAAGAGGTAAGGCTAACCCAGGAGGTGCTTGATAAGCAGGTCATCGATGTTGAACATAAGAAGGCCGTGCGCGTGAACGATGTGTGCCTGGCCGATGACTGGCGCATCCTGGGCATCGACAACAGCACGCTGAGCCTGGTGCGTCGCCTGGCTCCCGCCTGGCTGCTTGGCGCGAGGAGCAAAGGCGCTCCCGGCAACCTGGTCCCCTGGGAAGATATAGAATTGATCGGGTCGCAGCGCGTCGGAGCGTTGGCGCTAGAACAACCAGAGCATATAGCGCGCTCGCAGAGCGGTCAACTGGCCGACCTGCGTCCCGCCGATATCGCCGATATCGTTCACCAGTTGTCGTCTGGCCAGGGCGCGCAGCTTATCGAGCGCCTCGACGATGAGACCGCCGCCGATACGTTGGAGGAATTGGATACCGACCGGCAGAGCTATATCCTTGAGAAAATCAGCGCGGACCGCGCCGCCGCTATCTTGCAAGCTATGGGACCAGATGAGGCTGCCGACCTGCTGGCGCGCCTTCCAGAGGAGCGCGCCCAGGAGCTCCTGGGCCTGATGCCCCGCGAGGAGTCCGAAGACGTGCAGGAACTCCTGGAGTACGAGGAAGACTCCGCAGGCGGCCTGATGACCACCGACTATATCGTCCTCAACCAGACCAGGAGCGCCACCGAGGCCCTGGCAGCCGTGCGCAAGTACATCGTGGATGACGATATCCACGCCGCCTATGTCTACTGCGTCGCCGACGAGACCCAGGAAGAATGCCGCCTGTTGGGCGTTGTTTCCCTGTGGAAGTTGCTGGTAGCAGAGCCTGAGCAGCCGCTGGAGGCGCTTATGAAGACCGACCTGGTGACGGTGGCGCCCGACACCGATCCAGACGATGTCGTCCAGGTATTCGCCAAGTACAACCTGCTCGCGGTACCCGTGGTGAGCGCTGAGGGCTATCTCGAAGGCGTGATT
>JALYVR010000294.1 GCA_030853145.1 Chloroflexota bacterium
CTCCAAAGCGTCCACCGATCCTGCCGAACAACCTCCTGCCCCTCCCCTTGCTCACCTTCCTGCATCTTTCTCTGAATATATGCCACCAGATCGGTAAGCTCAGCGTCAGTCAGCTCATGGAGTACTGATCCGCTACGAGCCAGTAAACTCTCGCGCAACCCCTGGAAGTTTGGATACTTCTGGACCATCTCCCAGAGTGTGTGCTCCTCGATATGCACAAAACCAACCTGCTCTAATGTTTCACGCACCACCCGGTTCTCAGGTCGGCGTCCCACCTCTACATCCTTGAGTTTTGGATAACGCTCAAAGAAATATCCCCGTATGTGTGTCGCACTTCCCGGCAGCAAGCAATCCCCCAGCGTTCGATTCTGCACAATCAATACACCTCCGGGCTTCAACAGACGCCGCGCCTCTGCAAAACAGGAAGGCCACCTCGCTTGCGGCAGGTGATGGATCAATGCCCGCTGCAGTACAACATCATATGTCTCATCTCCCAGACCAGTCTTGCACGCATCTGCATGCACAAACTGGACAGTGGCATAGCCCCAGGCCTCTTGCCGCGCCACCTTGAGCATCTCCTCCGAAAAATCCACCCCGGTCACGCTTGCCGCTCCCATGTCTGCCAGGGCCTGCACATAAATCCCACCACCACAACCAATCTCGACCACATGTTTCCCCTCAACATTCACAATCCCCTCCACCATCGTTCTCCACGAGGGATCGGCTCGCCGTTTCGCATACGTGAAGCGGTTATCTTGCGCGTGAAAATTGATAGGCATATACTCTCCTTGCGATAGAACGCTGCCCGCGTGCGGCTACCCCTCGTCCGCGTAGTCCGCCTCCCCCTGGCCGCACAAGCGAGGCCCCACACGATGCGGCAAGCCGCATCCCTACGCGGGATGGGGTATCTCACCTATTTCTAGAAGCGTGAAAAGATATTGACAAAAACGATCACGCCACACACGAGCACGCTAGCTAGCATCGCCAGGATATCGGCGCGCGTGAAGCGCATCTCGCGCCGCTTGGTGCGCCGCCAGCCACGATAGCCGCCACGATAGCCACGCGCCTCCATAGCGATGGTCAGAGCATCGACGCGGCGGAAACCACTGAGGAAGAGCGGGACCAGCAGCGAACCGAGCTGGTAGACACGCTGGATGGGGTTGCCCTTATCGAAGCGCACCCCACGGGTGGCCTGCGCCTTCGTCAGGCGCTCCACCTCCCCGACGAGGATGGGCACGAACTTCAGGGCAATCACAAACACCATCACCAGGTCGTTCACGGGGACACGCAATCTTTGCAGCGGCGAGAACAAGGCCTCTGAGCCATCGGTGAGATCTACTATCGAAGTTGTGAACATCAGCATCGAGACAAGATAAAACAGCAGGAGCACACGAATGCAGATCTGCGCGTTATGGATGAGACCCTCGCGCGAGATGGTCAGGAGCCACCAGTGCCAGATCAGCGTTGTATGCTGGGTAGGAGAGGCATAAAAGAGGACTTGAACAACGTAGAGGAACAGCACAAAAAGCACGGGAAACTTGAAGCCTCGCAACACATACGCTACCGGCAGACCTGAAAGCGCCTGCAACAACACGCAGCACAGCAGGCAGAGGGCCTGCGCGGCAAATGTGCCAACATACGAGAACAGCCCGATGAACAGGATAGCGCAGAGCATCTTGGCCCGTGGGTCCATACGCGCAAGCGCTGAATGGTTATCAATAAAACGCCCAAAGGTGATAGTCCTCGAAAGCTCAACCATCAACTCGCCTCCCCAGTACCAACCTGCTGTGTAGGGGCACCGCTGGCCTGCGTCCCTGCCACATCCTGCCCCTCGTCATTTCGTGTACGGGCGCCACTGGCCTGCGCCCTGTTCGCCTGCGCCCCTGAGGCACTCCGAAACACATCTTCCAGCTTGATGATTTCGGCCTCCAATTCATCAAGGCTCAGGAGATCGGTACGGAAGCCAGGTACGATAGCGTGCAGCGCCAGGGCTATCTGCGTCGCTTCCGGTAGCGTGATATCCAGCGCGGCCAGTTCGTCGGCGCGAGCAAGCAATTCGCGCGCCGTGCCGCTCAGCGCCAGCCGGCCCTGGTTAAGAATGTAAATATTGTCTGCCAGCCCAATGATGTCTTCTAATCCGCTGGAGGTATAGATGATGGTCAAGTTATGCTGCTGCTTCAAGCGCTGGATCAGGTCCAGCAGTTCGCGCCGCCCGCGTGGGTCCAGCCCGCTCGTGGGTTCATCGAAGATAATCACCTCCGGTTGCAGCGCCAGCACGCCCGCGATGGCCACGCGGCGCTTCTGCCCACCGCTGAGCGCGTACGTGTAGCGCGAGCGGAAATCCTCGTATGGCAGCCCCACCGACTCCAGGGCCTCCTGCACCCGCCGCCGCGACTCCGCCAGCGGTACCTTCTTGCGGCGTGGACCAAAGGAGACATCTTTGCCAACCACGTCCTCGAAGATCTGTGACTCTGGAGACTGGAAGACGACACCAACGGAGGAGCGGATGCGCTCGATATCGAACGACGGCGCGCTGATGTCATCACCATTGAAGAGCAGCATCCCGCGCGCCGGTTTCATCAGGCCCACCAGTAGATTGACTACCGTTGATTTTCCCGCCTGGGTTGGTCCCACCAGCGCGACCGTCTGCCCCGCCGCTATCGAGAGCGAGAGGCCCTTGAGCGCTTCTACGGCAAAGGGCGTATCGCGCATATAGGTATAATGGACATCCCTTAGTTCGAAGAGCATAGGCCTGCCTTTAATTCGTCGCTGGAGAGCACCACCTCTGGCATCCCGCTCCAGCCGCGCGCGCGTAAACGTTGGCCGAGCGCGGTGGCCAGCGGCACATCCAACCCAACAGCGCGCAGTTCGGCGACGCGCGCGAAGACGGCGGCCGGCGTATCGTCCATGAGGACACGCCCCGCGTCCATCACGATCACGCGCTGGAAATCGACCACCTCGTGCATAAAATGCGTGATATGGATCACCGCGATCCCGCGCTCGCTGGCCAGCCGGCGCACCACGCTCAGCAACTGGCGCGCCACACGCCCTGAGATCATGGTCGTCGGCTCATCAAGCAGCAGGTAGCGCGGGCGCATGGCCAGCACGCCGGCGACCGCCAGGCGCTGCTTCTGGCCCAGAGCCAGGTCGCTGACGGCCATCTGCGCGTGCGGTTGCAATTCGAGTAGCTCCATGGCCTCCTGCACGCGCTCGGCGATTTCAAAGCGGGGCAGCCCCAGGTTCTCCGGGCCGAAAGCGATCTCATCAATGACGCTGTTGGCCACCAACTGGTCATCGGGGTTCTGGAAGACGATGCCCACGCGCTGGCGAATGGTCCAGAGGGCCTCTCCCCCCGCGTCGGTGCGCAAACCATCCACCGTGACCATGCCACTAGCAGGCGTCAGGATGGCGGCGAGCACCTTCATGAGCGTGCTCTTCCCCGACCCGTTATGTCCGATGATAGCCACGGTTTCGCCCGCGTCGATGCGCAGGTGGACATCGCGCAAGGCAGGCTCTCCCTGCTCGCTGTAGCTAAATGTAGCTCCGTTGACTTCAATCATAGCCGTTCTTCACCATAGGGCATGGTTTAATAAGGAAGCTGGTCGCGGGATTTCTTGTCGGGCGCGCGCACAAGCCGTCCCTGCACAATATAGAACGCGCGCGCAATGAGCACGGTCAGGATAGCGGCCGCGACTACCTCTATCAGGGCCTGCGGAATGACCAGGGGAATGGCCGCAACCGGGAAGAGGCCGCGCACGATGCCCAGGCCGACAACGAAAATAGAGTTCGTGAGCGCTCCCACAATACCCGCGGCGGCGGCGGCCACGTCGATGTTGAAGCGTTTCAAACCGGCAAAGGCCAGCCAGGATGTCAGGCCAATGAGGATACGCGGCACAAAGGCAATCAGCGGGTCTTTAAATAAGGGAACGCCAGCATTGAGGAAGCTCATGAGTCCGAAGAAAAAGCCGGTGATCATGCCGATAATCGGGCCTTCCAGTACACCCGCAATAATAGTTGGCAGGTGTTCAATAGTCGCATGCCCGGTGGAATTGGGTACAGGGATGAAACCGACGTTGAGACCTGGCAGCCCCAAAATAATCGTGATACCAACCAGCACGCCAGCCATCACTATCCGTCTCGTGTTCAATGCCCAGATGCTCTGCCGGGGAGGCGTAAATTTGGCCTGTGGCTCCTGTGGCTCGTCCAGGGTGTCCTTGCTCAAGTGAGAACTCCTTTACTATCAGGTGAACATGCGGATGACGCGCGAAGAGGTTCTACATGCACAATGGTACAATGCCTAGAAAAAAACCTCCCGCATTGCTTCTTGTTAAAGAATACGAAGGAGGTTGCGACATTGCTTCAGAGTATACCCGGCAGCCTGCTGCTTGTCAAGAAATGCAGGTCGCCTGAGTGCAGTTCATTTTTTACAAACTCAGCCATTGTATTGCTTGCAAATCGCCACCTTACCAGTGTGCCAGCCATTCTTCCAGGTGCCAACCTTCCTCTCAAGCCTTTCCATTTTCCTCCCGTGTTCCCCAGAAGCACACATATCTTGCGTCTCCGCCTCCAACGACTTTTCTGTTGTTTGCTTGTACATGGTCGCTTCCATGCCCAAATGCTATTCACGCTCTTCGCGGTCACCATTGAAGAAGGATTACTATACCATCTTTACAGGTCAACTTGCCCTCATAAGGCAACACCTATCCTTTTATCACTGTGGATCTTTTTAGTCCACTTTGAGTTATCAATCGATTCTATATAGAAAATCCTTGACAAAGGAGCACTTTATAGCATATAGTAGAGAGAGATGTATAGCTAGCTTGAAGAGACCGGCTAGCGATTGCTGTATACATATGTTTTACATACCTGAGGGGGATATGTATAATATTTATGTATATGCAGACCCAACCTGTTCCCCTTCCTCCAGGCCTGGCTTACTTAGCAGATACAATCTCTACTCTTCAAGAAGAGATCAGTGTCGTAGAAAGTAGAACATGATAGAGATACTTAAGTAGTGTTAAAGGAAGGAAACAACCACATGTCGTTGGATACTTCAAAACAAAAACTCATTGCTCACCTCACCAATACACAGGCGAAACGAGAAGAACATGGGTGTTTGGCTCAGGCCGAAACCATTCTCTTTTTGAAAGAGAAAGTGATGCCAGATGTCCATGCTTATGCCGTCCGGTATACAAGCACCACCGGCCAACAGTGGGATGAGGCCCATTGTTTTCTCCACGCTCCACATGAAGGTGCTGGCATCTGGCCCACTTCCTTCGGCTTTCGGGGAAAAACGGCAGACCGATTCGTTGCGACTGAGTGGGAACACACGGTACATGGGTCTAAGCCTTGGATCAAACTGTCTGGAGGAGAGCAGGATGGGTATTGGTTAGTATATGGTCACGTGATTACCAATGGGTACGATGTGGCACATGTGCGGATGATCCCCGCTTCAGGGCAGATGGAAGAGGAGGAAATCCACGATGGGCTGGTTTTCCTCCTCAGTCGCTGTTCTCTACCTATGACGTTTGAATTGTATGATCTTGCTCACATAGTCGTTGGAAAGCAGGTTTGGACCCCGCTTTCTCATAACGAGGAATAACATCGAAGATGGAGAAAAGCGGAGCGAAGATTCAGAAGAAGAGGTAGGGCTAGGATTCGTGTAAAAATAGCTCACTACATATCTTTGTTCTAAAACCGTGCCGTATATGGTAGATTGGCTGAAACTTCGACCGCAAATCCTGGGCCGAGACCCCTTTGGTCGAACTTTCAGCCAAAAAACGTTGAGGTGAAAGTTCGACCTCATTTCGGAGGTGAGTTTTCTGGTTCATCAGAAGAGGGCTGTTTTTTCGGCTCTTTCGCTTTTCTGCCTTTTGGTTTCGGCTTCTCCTGTTCTTCTCCCGGCTCCTGTTCCTCCCGTTCTTTTCTTTGAAGCGGTTGTTTTCGGCGTCGATGATCTGGACGGTGTCCCGACGAAGAGTGAGGAGTTCCGCTTGCATATTCATTGGCAATTCCTCTCTTTGCCAATCGACAAGCGCCACACGTTCTTCACGACTCAAGCACTCTCCCACCTTTTTTTCAACCAACAAAGCTGTGTGCTTCATCGGCCAATCTCCGCATAGAACCGTTCTCTTTCTTTCTCCCACTCTGCCTCTTTTACCGCCTGCGCCTCGGCTGCTCGGTCATCGAACGAGGCAGGCAAGGCAGCCAGAGCTTGATCTCGCCAGCGCGAGATGACAGTGGTGTGCGTCCCGTATTCTGAGGCGATCTGCGAGAGCGATTTCTCCTCTCTCAAGATTTCTCTCACGACTTTGACTTTACACTCGGTTGTGTAGGTTTTTCTGATCGTTGTCATGTCTTCTTCTCCCACCTTCAAACCTCCGATTATTTTGTCTTCTTATATGGGGTCATTATAGCAGGGTCTCACGCCACTTCTTTTTCTCGCGCATCTAGAAATAGAATACCTCTCCCTTGTACATGAAGCAGAAGATGGCGTCCATCCGGTAAACGCGGCTGTTC
>JALYVR010000295.1 GCA_030853145.1 Chloroflexota bacterium
GCGGATAGGGATTGCCAAAGGCCACATGCAGGCCAGGAATCTTCTCATCCTGCAAGAGATTGCCCACCAGGTGCTTCAGGCTGGTGAGCGTGCCAATAGCGAATTCACCTGCGCGATTGCCGTTGGGAACCGAGAACAGATAGTCGCGCAGTTCCTGCGCAACCGGCACATCCTCGCCGCTGACATCGGTGACATAGCCCTGTTTCACAGTGAGGATGACTGGATGCTTGAGCACAGCATATTTGGCGGAGAAGTAGTCACCCAGCACATCGCACACCAGCACGCCATCGACGGTAGCCGGGGCCGTGAAAACCTCGCCTTCGGGCAGGTTGCCCCACTTGCCCTGCTCGTGATAGCGACCATGGCAGGGGACCCACTGCCAATCCTCGTGAAAGGTTGCCGTCACATCGCTGCCTTTCGCCGAGGTGACATGGATGGTTCGCGCATCACGCACAAGATCGTAGACGAGGTTGGTCATGCGAAACACCTCGTCATAATCAGCACACATGCCATCGGCCATCAGCGCCTCGTCGATGCCGATCATGTGACCGTGGCGCACATTGAGATCCTGTACCAGGAAGGGCAGGAGAGGAATACGGAAGGCGATCTCCCCCGGTTGAGCCGTGGCGATGTAGTAGGTAACGGTGGGGCGCGCCTGAAGAAGGTCGTTGCGCAGCGCCTCTGGAAGCGTGGTCAGGGGTCGCTCAGCATAGTGTTCAAGGAGATGAACGCTCACAGTGGCGTGCTTAGCCAGAGCTGCATCCGCGACCCGGCGCGCGATACCTTCGCGCGCGTTGTCGCTGATAATAAAGACGCGATCCTGCTCCGTCACTCCCATGCAGCGCACCGCATTCTCAGCGCCAAGCTGCACACGGTCTTGTAGAGATGAGTCATGCATATTATACCTCCTGTTCGTCGCCAATAGCGTTCTTAAATATATCTGTCATATTATATTGTATCACCTTTTGTGAGCGGTAGCGGCATGTAGAGGCTATATGCAGATAGACGCGTTAGCCAGCAAATTGTAACCGCATAGGAAATCCGGTATATAGGGTGCCAGGTATAGGAGCGCTGAGGGTCGCAAGGAGAGGTGTTTGGCGAAACACTTTCCACGGTTCATGTGGCATATAAGGTGTAGGGGCGCGGTTGACAAGCCCGCCTGTTCTTCGGCGAACAGGCGGGCTTGTCAACGGCGCCCCTACCTCCCATGCCTCTTCCGTCTCTAATGATATGATTAGATTATGTAAAAAACAACACTCCTACTGCTTCGTCAATCATCAATCAATGGCCCTATGTGTAGTGGCGCTCCTTGCGGGCGCCATACCTTGCAGGAGCTATGTTCCCGCACGCAACACATCAATGGAGGTAAATTGTGCAGCACAGCACTTTATGCTATGCTGACAGCATCGATGGTACCTTGAGAATAGACATCTCCTGAATAATGTAGCGCTGGATGTTGGGTGGAAGTGGGTGTGTGAGTATGCTACATCGTCATGTCAACTTGAAGCGTGTGAGCAGCCGCATAGATAGCGTAGGAGCCTTGGCGATCATTGGCATAGCTGTTGTGCTGCGCCTCATTTTGCTGGGGCAGGGCTGGCCGGTGAACGATAGCGACGAGAGCACTATGGGGCTAATGGCGCTGCATATTGCCTATCGCGGGGAACATCCTATCTTTATGTACGGCCAGAACTATATGGGCTCGCTGGAGCCGTTTCTTGGCGCGACCCTGTTTCGGCTGGTCGGGCCATCCCTCTTTACGCTGCGGCTGGTGTTGCTGACCTTCTTTGTGCTCTTTCTTGTGAGCCTGTACCATTTGACCTGCCTGCTCTATACGAAGAAGCTGGCGCTGGCCTCGCTGGTCTTGCTGAGCCTGGGGTCTGGCGACATGCTCATTCGCGAGCTGAAGGTTGACGGCGGCGTGGCGGAAACTCTGGTGTGCGGGACACTGCTGCTATTGCTCGCCTCGCGGCTGGCCCTCTCCGCTGGCCAGCCTCTGCTAGAGAGCAGGCAGAGATGGCGGCGCGCTCTGCTCTATGGCGGATGGGGCCTGGCGGCGGGGGTGGGTCTGTGGAGCGATCTGCTGATCGGGCCGTTTGTGCTGGCGTCGGGGATGCTCCTACTACTATTTTGCTGGCGCGAATGGCGCACACGCGCGCCTCTCTGCCTCCTGCTGGGCCTCCTGCTGGGCGCATCTCCCTTAATTGCCTATAATATCACTGCGGCGCCGGGGCAGGACTCCTTATCTACCCTCTTACAGATCCATGGAGGTAGCGGGCTGCGCTTCTCATTGGGCCAGCAAATCATGAACGCCGTGCAGATCGGTATCCCGACGATTACGGGCATCAGTCCCAGTTGTCATTTCACGAGCTATCCCCCGATCACGTTTCGCGCTGCTCACCCATTGCGCTGCACGCTCTACTACACGGGCTGGGGTATGGGTGTGATCGCGCTCTGGCTGCTGGCCGTGGGCCTGGCCAGCGTAACACTGTGGAAGGTATGGAGGAGTACTCCAGGCCGGCAATGGTCGCATGAAGAGCGGCACAAAATGATCTGCCAGTGCGGCCGGCTCGCGCTGCTGGGAAGTGTGGGGCTGACGCTCTTCCTGTATATACTCAGTCCAGCGGCGGCGCTCTGGCCCGTGACCAATGCACGCTACCTGACCGGCCTGCTGGTGGCCCTGCCCGCGTGCATCTCACCGCTCTGGCATGGTCCCAAGAAGCTTCCGGTGAGGGTAATGAGGGTAGTCACCAGCTTCCAGGCAGCTACCCTGCTTTTGGTGGCGCTGGCCTACCTCGCCGGTATGGTGAGCATTTTTCATACCTTACCCACTACCCAGGCCGAGGAGCGCCAGCAGGAAGCGCTGATGCGCAACCTCCTGCTGGTGGGCGCTACGCATATCTACTCCGACTACTGGACCTGCAATCGCCTCATCTTCGAGAGCAACGAACAGATCATTTGCGACGATATCGATGGCAATCTGCGGCCAGGCATGCAGCGCTACCCGCCCTATCGAAGCATTGTGCAAGGTGACCCACGCGCGACCTATGTGTTGCAGGTAGACTCGCCGGAGGCCACGGCCTTCGCGCAAAGAGGGGGACGGCCAGGCATACAGTACCAGCACGCAAGCTTCGATGGCTACGAAGTCTACCAGCCTACGCGGCCCCAGGCACGATCCCCTGTAGCGACTGCTCCATCAAGAACTCAATGACCTTCTGCACGTCACCGGTCTGGCGATAGACCGCTACCTGGCGGTCCGCCCCGGTGCCGCGCGGATCGTCGAGGAGGGCGCGCAGGTAGGCCATCTCTTTGTGGCTCCCAAGATCATCGACCGTGTCTTGCACAAAGTCCAGCAGTTCATGGATGGAATCGCGCATACTGAGCATGCGGTGATTGACGAAATCGACCACCCTGGCATCCAGGCCGTAGCGCATGGCGCGCCACTTGTTCTCGTCGATATATGAACGCGGCAGGGTATGCGCCTTGATACCACGTTGATGGAGCCACGTCAGCTTGGCGATCAACGCCTGGCAGAGCGCAGTCAGCGCGATGCTGTCCTCGACGGTGGCCGGCATATCACAGATGCGAAACTCAAGCGTATTGAAAAACGGATGCGGGCGTACATCCCACCAGATTCTTCTGCCATTATCGATGCAGCCCATTTCGATCAGCGTCTGCACATAGCGGTTAAAATCTTCCCAGCTTGGGATGATCTCAGGCAGACCGCTGCGGTGACAGCGCTTCCAGACGACGGCGCGATACGACTTGACACCGGTACAGCGCCCAATCCAGAAAGGCGAGTTTGAGGAGAGGGCTAGCAGGTGCGGCAGCCACATACGCACCTGATTCATGAGCGTTACCGCCAGGTCTTTGTTCTCCACACCCACGTGGATATGCAGGCCAAAGATGACAAGCGAACGTCCAACGTCCTGCTCTTCCTCCTCCAGGGCGATGAAGCGCTCCCCGTCTGTTCTCTGCTGATCCTGCCAGCGCCCAACGGGATGCGTTCCTGCCCTGATCGGAACCAGACCCTCCTCCGCCAGGAGTCGCACCAGTTGAGGCCTCAACTCATATAACTCTTTGCGAACTCCAGCAATATCCAGACAGATATCCGAGGCGATCTCTATCGTCGATTGCGTCATCTCTGGCTTGATCTTCTCCCCAAAGTACGCCCGCCCTTTTTCGATAATCTTATCAGCGCATGAACACAGTTGTCCTGTCTGACGGCTCACCAATTGAAACTCTTCCTCAACACCGAGGGTAAAACGCGCAGGCATCTGGTATTCCTCTCTCACTGTTTGCTTGCCTTGTGTATCACACATATCAGCAACGTTGTAAGGGTTGCATTATCAGGGGATGAACCTACGAAACGACGAACTCGCGCCTGGTGTGCAAGGACAGCCCTGGTGAGCGCCCTCGCGCACTACTTAGAAGCGTTGATACGCAGATGAGAGAAGGCCACCTCGGTCCCCTGTTCCTCGACATAGAGACCGATATCACCCGCAGACAACACGGCCTTTGAGGAGTCGGTCACAGGTGTTCCGACATGGTGGCCGTTGATGAAGAAGTTGAATAGAGAACCACTCACCCGGATAGAGGCAGTATTGGCCTGGGCGCCAGGCAGCAGCGACGGTACAGGCCCATCAGCCAGCGTCTTCCACTGACCATCGTAGCGCAAAAACTCGTACTGGCCAGCCTCCGCGCTCGCGACCTCAAAGACATAGTAGTGAGACTGATCAGGGCTGGCGCGCAGCACGACACCGTAGTAATCCGCGTCATTATGAGAGCCACTGACCTCGGCCATCGTGACATTCAGAGTAAAATTGCCGAACAGGTGATTGGCATAGAGCGCCAGGGCAATATCCTGCGCCGACTTGTTCTGAATATGATACTGCCCGTTGGCAAAGAAAAATGTGTTACTTCTGGGCCAGTCGTTCTCCCCATAGGCAGCCAGCGCATCGCCACCCAGGTCAGGCACAACAGTGGCCTGGGCGCCATACGCGGAGCCATGAACGATGTGCAACGTAATAGCGCCCGCCGTGACAGAGGCGCCCACGGCTACCAGCAGCAAGAGCAGGCCGATCAGCAGCACGCGCGGCAGACCAAGAGTATACAACCAGGCGGGTTTGACATGCACAACCCTGATCGGGGAGAGCAGGCGCGCACTACTCCTGCCAGGGCTGGCGACTGGCACTTTCGGGCGCAGCGCGTTACGCTCCGCTTCGCTAGCTACAGAGAGCGCCTGGTTGAAGGCCTCGCTGAGGTGCCCCGCCGAGCGAAAGCGCTCCTCTGGGAACTTGGCGAGGGCTTTGCGAATGACATAGTCAACCTCCGGCGGCATATCGGCATGCAGGGAGCGGAGCGAGGGCGGCGGCTCATGGACATGCAGCAGGGCCATCGCGATAGGAGTCTCCGCGACAAAGGGAGGCCGCCCCGTCAGCAGAAAGAAGAGCGTCACGCCGAGCGAGTAGACATCCGAGCGCCGGTCCAGGTCCTGTCCCAGCGCCTGCTCAGGCGAGATATAGTCAGGGGTACCCATCAGGGATTCGGATCTTTTCACAGACCCGGCCTCGGCCTGCCGGGCCAGGGCGCCATCCTGGATCAGGCGCGCGATCCCGAAATCGGAAAGCAGGACCTGGCCTTCACCATCCAGGAGAATATTGGCGGGTTTGACATCGCAATGCACGCAGCCATGCTCATGCGCGTAATCGAGCGCGGACGCGATCTGCTCCAGGTATGTGCCCACCTCGTTCAACGAGAGGCAGCCGCGACTGGAAACGTGCTCATACAGAGTACCGCCTTGCATATAAGGCATGATGATATACAGCAGGTCATCCTCTTCACCATAGGAGTAAATGGGGAGAATATGCGGGTGATGCAGGCTGCTAGCCGCCCTGGCCTCGCGCAGGAAGCGTTGATAAAAATCCTGCCGCATTTGACTATCCATGGTAGTGCGTGGCAGAAAGACCTTCACCGCGACTTTGCGCTCCGGCGAGTGTTGCTGGGCCAGGAACACGGCGCTAGAGCCGCCATAGCCGAGCAGTTTTTCGAGGACGCACGCACCCAGCGTCCTACCAATGAGATGTTGGCCTCTAGTTGTAGACACGCTCAGGCTCCTCTCAAACATCCCGCGCCGGGAGTATGCAGGTAGGATAGCCAGGACACGATGTATGCGACGATACAAGTGACAAATGTTCCATTACGATTCTACCCAGAAACACGGGCAATGTCAATGTTTTGAATGCAGAATACACGGCAAGCTAGAAGCAGAAGACGCCATCACGCATGATGACACGACCATCTACTTCAATTGTACACACCATTGGAATCACATCCACATGGATCTTCGCGTCCCAGTCGGCCCCGGTAAACTGCGGATAGGGATTGCCAAAGGCCACGTGCAGGCCAGGAATCTTCTCATCCTGCAAGAGATTGCCCACCAGGTGCTTCAGGCTGGTGAGCGTGCCAATAGCGAATTCACCTGCGCGATTGCCGTT
>JALYVR010000011.1 GCA_030853145.1 Chloroflexota bacterium
CATCTCTACCCGCCACACCCCTCTACCCGTAACAGATTATACCGTCACATCCAGGCTGCGCGCGGCGTAGCGCCCGGCTGGCTGGTCGCCCAGGATGAGTTCGAGCAGGCCAGGGACGCTTTCTTCGGGCAGGGGACGGTCGCTGATGTCTTCGCCGGGGAAGGCCTCCTGGTGCATCTGGGTGCGCATGTCGCCGGGATCGACCCAGTAGACGCGCCAGGCGGGGTTCTCGGCGGCCAGGATGTTCGATACCTGTTCCAGCGCGGCCTTGCTTGAGCCGTAGCCGCCCCAACCGGGATATGGCTCGACGCCCGCGTCGCTGGTGATGTTCAGCACACGAGCGCCCGGTTTCAGTTCGCCTTGCAGCGCCTGGATGAGCGCCAGCGGGGCCACGACGTTGGTGCGATAGACATGTTCCAGCACGTCCAGCGGGTACTCAAGCAGGGCCGGCTGCGGGCTGGGACCCAGGATGCTGGCGTTGTTCACCAGTACATCAAGCCCCCCCAACGAGCGCGCAGCCTCGACCAGCGCTTGCCGGTGCGCCTTTTCGGTTACATCCCCAGGGATGGCGATCACATTGGATGAGCGCGATAGTTCAGCAGCGGCAGCTTCCAGCGCCTGTGCGCCGCGCGCATCGATAACGAGATGCCAGCCACGCCGCGCCAGTTCGCGAGCCAGCGCCAGGCCCAGCCCTCGCGATGCGCCCGTGATGAGGGCGATCCGCGCTGATGTATGAGCAGTTGTCATAAGTACAACCTTCTTTCCACGTTTCAGGTGAGAGTATTGTCCATGTAAAACCATGGATGGGCGGTGAAATAAGGGAACCCACGGAGGGATTCTCAACCGCTATAGTGGCATTGTAGTCGCAATCGGAGACTGTTGCCTTGTACAATGGTCCAGGTTTCACCTGTCCAAAGGGCGAGGATGTGTGGTAGACCGGGCGCAGGCCAGCGGCGCCATCGCCGGCGCTCGGCCATCCCTTGCGGGTGACCCGACAGCGGTTGCATTGGCCGGCTGCCTTGCGGGTGCCCTGTTCCAAGTACGACATCTGTTACATTTGCCGGCGCTTGCGGGTGCCCTGTTCCAGGCCCGACATCTGTTACATTTGCCTGGGTGCGTCACTATGGCTGGAGCGGCTGATAGGTGAGGATCACGGTCCCTGTCCTGGACGTTTTTGAGGAGAGGAGTTTCAATCTCTTAAGGCTGGCCTCATCTTTGAAGAGACGCTTTCCCTTGCCTGCAACAACGGGGTGGACCAGGAGGATCAGCTCATCTAGAAGGCCCTGTTCGAGGAGGGAGCGGACGAGGGTAGGACTGCCGGCGGTGCCAATATTCTTTCCTGGCAGCCGCTTCAGCTTCGCGATCTCCTGGGCGAGATCGCCCTTGATCAGTGTCGAGTTCTGCCATTCTTCGACGCTGTTCAGGGTGGTCGAGAAGACGTATTTGGGCGTGGAGTTAATGAAGCTGGCAAACGGTTCATCAGTAGCGGTGGGCCAGTATGATGCCCAATCCTGATAGGTCACGCGACCCAGGAGTACAGTGTCCTGGGAATTGAGCTGTTCCATCATGGCCTCCCCCATGTCCTCATCGAAGTGCTCTTGCCATTTATCGGGCGATTCCACGACACCATCGAGTGCCATAAACAAACCTGCGACGACTTTTCTCATAATGCATACTCCCTTGATGCTAATCTTTTGAGAGACATTTTGAAAGCGTGGCTAGTATAGCATAACGTGGTCGAAGAAAACTTCTCCTCCCTTGCCTTCTTTCCTACGACATCGGCCCTCTTACCGGCGATATGCTCTCTTTCGTGTAGGGGCGCCGCTTCGGCTCCTCTTGCCCGCCGACAAGGCCTGCGCCCTGTGACCCTACGCGCGCCGACCGGCTTCCACGGGCGAGGCAAGCCATAGCCCCTACGCGAATTGGGGCGAGGCAAGCCACGCGCTACGGGTTCCATCACTTCCCGTGTTCAATCGCCTCCAGCACGGCGGCTATCTCGTGGCGCACACGGTCGTTGTTGGTGACTTCGGCCTGGACTTTTTCCCAGCCATGCATGATCGTGGTGTGGTCGCGGCCGCCCAGTTCGACGCCGATCTGGAACAGGGAGGCGTCGGTCTCCTCGCGCATCACGTACATAGCTACCTGGCGCGGCCAGACGATCTCGCGGTCGCGCTGTTTCCCGCGCAGGCGCTCCAGATCGACGTTGTAGTAGCGACAGACGCCCTCCAGCACCTGCCTGACGCTCAGCATGGAGGTAGGCTTGGTGGCGCTGTAGATATGCTCAAGCGCCTGGGCCGCGAGGTTGACGGAGAGCGGCGCGTCGTGGAGCGTGGCGTAGGCGATGACGCGATTGAGCGCGCCCTCCAGTTCACGCACGCTGCTGCGCTCGGCACGCGAGATATAATCAATGACCTGGGTGGGCACGGGGAAGCGCAGCGACTCCGTTTTGGCGCGCAAGATGGCCTGGCGATGCTCGTATTCCGGCGCCTGGACGTCCGCCAGCAGGCCCCACTCGAAGCGCGAACGCAGGCGATCCTGCAAGCTGGAGATGGCTTTGGGCGGGCGGTCGCTGGTGACGACGATCTGTTTGTTGTCATCGTAGAGCGCGTTGAAGGTATGAAAAAACTCCTCCTCGGTGGACTCCTTGCCGGCGATGAACTGGATATCATCGACGAGCAGGATATCGATGCGGCGGTACTTCGCGCGGAACTCCTCGGTCTTCTGGTAGCGGATGGCGTTGACGATCTCGTTGGTGAATTTCTCCGAAGTCACATAGAGCACATTCAGCCCGTTGGCCTCGCCGGTATGCCCGATAGCATGCAGCAGGTGAGTCTTGCCCAGGCCGACACCGCCATAAAAGAAGAGCGGGTTGTAAATATGCCCAGGATCGTCGGCCACGGCCAGCGAAGCGGCATGCGCTAGCTGGTTCGATTTGCCCACAATGAAGTTGCTGAAGGTATAGCGTGGGATCAAGATCTGGCCTGTGTCAAAGGGAAAGCGCTCCTGCGGCGTGCTCCTGGGATACGTCTGTTGGACCTGCCTTTGAGCTGGAGCCTGGGTCTGGGCGTACTCATCGGGCTGCCAGTGATCGCCACCGCTCAGGTGCGCCACCGGGCGCGAGGCTGCGGGCGCGTTGGAGGCCATCGAAATAATCGACGCCTCGCCTTCAGGTTCGCGCTTCTCGCGTGTCCGGCGCAGGAAGCCGGGACGACTCCTGGCAGAGCGATATGCGCGCTTCCCCGCGCCCGGGGCCTCTTCCTCCAGGGCCGCGCTCTCCTGGCTCAACCCGCTCAGTTCGCCGGCAGCGGAAGCTTCTTTGGCCACAATGAAGCGCACCTCCACATGGTTCCCGGTCACCTCTTCCAGAATCGAGCGGATCTCATCCGTGAAACGCCCATCAAGGTGCGATCTGGCAAAGGTCGTAGGCACATGCACGACAAAGACGCCATCTTCAAAAGAGAGCGCGGCGGTGCCTTGAAACCAGGTCGTAAAGACGGCTGGTGTGACCCGCGTCTGCAATCGTTCCATCGCTGTTTGCCAGATTTGTTTAGCGTTCACCGCTCTCACCTCATAGGGCACTTTCATTTATATATGCCGTCAGGTCGCGCTCTATGTTTCCAGGCAGGGTCGCCGTTCGTTAGCATGTATAGAATGAAACGACCTACCCCCTGCGGTAGTACATAAGTTAGTAGGCATGATAAAAAGCGACTAGACAAACGTATTCCTGAGTAGCAGAGGGTAATGGTAGCACTAAATCAAAACGCTGTAAAGCCCTCTTTTGGTACCAGATTGAGAGCTAACTCATAGGCATTCCTACACTGGTAATATATACTAGGCCAAAAGAGATTCGCGACTCATTCATATTCTTGAAAAATGTTGCGGTACACATGGCTTTTTATGGGCTGGTTGGTGTCGCGATCAGCTTTTTGGGATGGTTCGGGATAGTTAGAGAAAGGAGAGACGGCGTTTCTCTCCATGCCTTCAGGTATGGGTATGCACGCCGTATTATCAATGATTGCAGATCTGTATTCGTCCATGGTAGCGCGCCGGCAACAGGCATGGTTGTACCTGGTCGCTATCTTCCTACTCCTCAGTTTTTTTATCAGCGCATGCAACGTGAGTATAGGGAATACCTCCTCGTCAACGCCGACGGCCGTGCCGCCATCTCAGGCCCAGCTTACCAAATTGCACTGGTGTGGGAAACCGTTGATGGTCTTCCGCGATGAAGGCGCGCCAGCAACTCCTGGGGATACTAGCACGCCTGCGGCGGGAACCACGCCTGCGGCGGGAACCACGCCTGCGGCGGGAACCACGCCCGTCACCACAGCAACGCCGGGCACCAGTGGTACGCCTACCACATTAACCAGTTGGGCTCAGGTTGAGCCACTGCTGGGTTTTACCGTGTATTTACCAGCCAACCTGCCGCCCAATACCTGTCTGGTCAGCGCAATTGGCACGGTCAACGATCCCATCTTTGGCGGCAGTTTTACGATTGGTTATCTGCTTCCCAATCGCAGCTCCATCAGCATCTCGGAGGCGCCGTTACGCGCGCAAACGCCGGATTTCCAGTGTACCTCTTCCAGCAATCCGACGCCGCAAACGACACCGCCAGCCGGGGCGCCCACGGTAACCCCTGCCAGCCAGGTCTGTTCAGGAGCAAAGGGGCAGACAAACATCGTCTTTTCAGCGTCTGGTGATGTCAATACGCTGCATAAGTTTTTTAACACGTTACAACCTAATGTGAAATGGGTGCCTGCCTCCTAGAATAGCTAGCGACCAGAAAAGGCAGGAAGGGTTACAGGCGAGAGCACCGCTTTGATTGAAGGAGGAGCAAGCATATGAATGGGACCTGTCCGCGCTGTGGGACTGTGTCTGATGGGCAGAGCCGTTTTTGCACGAATTGTGGCACCGATCTGGGGGCGCCAGGTCAGGCGCAACAGTCGTGGGAGGCGGCTCCCCAGGCCCAGGTGCCATCATGGGCCTCAGCTAATCCGGGCATGGCCTACCAGCAACCGCAGCAGCAAGCGATGGGCGGCTCTCTGGGCCTGGGGACGACCCCGGATCAGAATGCTTTTATCAAGAAGGCCCTGATGTATATTATCGCGGCGGTCGCGGCAGTGCTGGTGGTATTGCTCATTCTGGGCATCCTGGCGGCGTTCCTGCCAGGACTGCGCTGCCTCTTCTTCATAGCCATCTTCGCGGTGATCTTCATCTCATGGCTCATTTACGTCAACGTTCGGCGGTATATCCGTCGTACCATAGGGCGCGCGGGTGGCCTGTGGTGGCTGTTCATGTAGGATTATTGTGCTCGACGCTCAACTACCTCTTCTGGTATAATGGCAGCAGTTCTCGTTTCACAATGTATCGAATAGTATGTGTCAATAAAGGGAGGAACACCGATCATGGATAAGTGCCCCCACTGTGGCGCCGAGACGCGGCCAGGGGATAATTTTTGTTTGAGCTGCGGCAACCGCCTGCTTCCAGCAACTCCCTCGTTACAGCAGGCACCCACCATAGGCGACTCGACTCTTCCGGCGCAGGAAGGTTGGGCGCCGCCAGCAGATCTGCGGGGTGGGACCATGCCAGCGTCATCCAACAACTGGTCCGAGGCCATGCCAACCATCGCTAATACAAACGCAGGCGCGGAACTGCCCACGTTGCGCTCTGAAAGCAACGCTCCCACCGCTCAGGCCACCATGAACAGGATCGAGCAGGCGGCCCAGGTGATCCTGAAGTCCGATAGCGGCGAGGTCTTGAAGGAATATCCGCTGGACAAAGAGGACATGTCCATTGGGCGCGCGCCCAGCAGCAATATCCTGCTTTCCAAGGATAAGCTGACCTCGCGCCACCACGCGACCATCCACTACGAGAATGGCGAATACATCCTACGCGATGAGCGCAGCGCGAACGGCACCTTTGTCAACGGCCAGCAGCTCGACGAGATGGCGCCCTATACGCTACATAACGGGGACCGCATCGGTATTGGAGAGCATGAACTGATCTTCAACGCCGTTTCTCCGGTCGATGTCGAGGAAATCCCGACAGTCTCTGTAGCGCCCCCCGCCGATATGACGTTCAAGACACAGGAAGACGCTCAGTTGACCGCCGCCAGCGGTAATGATGTCTTCAGGACCATGACCATGAGCGAGGACGGCAACTCAACGCAGGCAGCGCCACTACCAGTCGAACAGGAGCCAGCGCCAGTGATGAACGCAGTGATACCACCAGAAGAACCCGTCGCGCCAGCCCCCCTGCCTCAGGTACAGGTGCAGGAACCAGTAGTAGATAGAACCATAGCACCGCCGCCCCTGGAGACCAGCTCATCTGATGGCATGACCTTCAATCGCCTGACCAACCTCTCACAGCCCACGTTGCCTGATATGTCCGCCTTGATGGCGGCCCTGGCAACGTTGGACGGGCAGGTGTCGTCGATGCAGGAACAACTGAACGCGACCCAGGAAGCCATGCGCAACCACGATGCTGAGATCACCCAGACAAGCAACCAGCTTCGTGATGGTGTGCGCCGCGTCTCCGACCGCATGGACAGCACTATCGCCGACGTGGCCCGCAGCCGGGAGCAGATGGCCTGGGCCGAGCTACTCCAACTGATGGAAGATGTGACGAACAACCCGCGCGATATCGAGTACGTCACCAGGCTCGCCCGCAAGGCGCGCGAGTTGAACAAAGTCTTCCAGATCCACCAGAATGTTCTTAATACCCTGGCTGAGTGCAACAGCTTGTTGCGCAGCCTGATCGGCGAGAACAGGTAAATAGCTAGATTGTGCGCGTGTAGACGATATGCCTGAGTGGGGTTCCTGCTCAGGCATATCGTCTACATGCCACGGTAGAGGCATAACTTGCAGGAACAACATTACGACGCGATCATTATTGGCGCCGGCCTGGGCGGGCTACTCAGCGCCGCGCAACTGTTGCAGCGCGGCAAACGAGTTGTCGTGCTGGAGCGCCTCCCTCATTGTGGGGGACGCTTCACGGCGAAGACTTTCCACGGCGTGCAGGTCAGCACAGGAGCCGTCCACATGCTGCCCTTCGGCAGCAGCGGCGTACTGGCGCGTATGCTGCGGCGCTTGCAGGTGCCGCATCGTTTATTTGATGCCGATGTCTTCGGCTCCTTTCATGTGCATGGCAAACAGATCCGCGCGCGCGGCCTGCTGGGCGCCTTCAAGTTTCTAGGACCACGCCAGTTCTTCTGGTTCGCGCGCATGGGCTACCTGATGTTCCTGCGCCCCCTGCCCGCGCGGGAACGCGACCTGCCCTTCAGCACCTGGCTGGACCGGCACCTGGATGTCAAACGCAACCGCGAACTGGCGACGTTCTTCGCCTGCATCTCGCGCTTCGCCCTCAGCCTGGAACTTGACCAGGTGAGTACCGCCGAAGTGATCGAGACATGCCTGAACATGTTTAGCTATGGCGCCCCCGGCATCGTCGAAGGCGGCTGTGGCACCCTGAGCGGCGAACTGGAACGGCACATCCTGGCTCAAGGCGCCGATCTGCGCCTGCGTCAGGATGTCATGCAGATTTTGCATGAGGACGAGCAGATCACCGGGGTGCGCGGGCGCGACAAAGCCAGCGGCGCCGAGGTCTGCTTCTACGCTCCCCTGGTGGTCAGCGATATCGGGCCGCGCGCGACGGATGCGCTGCTGGAGAACCGGCAGATCACCCAGGCCGCGGTGTTGAAACAGCAGCAGGGCCGGAGCGCCGTAACATTTGCGGATCTCGATGAAGTTAGCGGCGACCAGGACACGCACAATATCATCCCAGAAGCCGTGGGGCTGAAGGTCCACTTGCTCAGCGATATCTCGCTCATCCCTCACAAAGGCATCATGTACTGCCTGGATACCCAGCGCATCGCCGGCATGGTTCAACCAACCAACTGCGACCCCAGCCTGGCCCCGCCTGGCAAACACCTGCTGATCAGCCACCAGGTCATTCAGAGCAACAATATCGAGGAGGAGAAGGCTCTGGCACTCGCCGACCTGCGCCTGCTCTTCGGGGGAGACGCGTTCGAGCAGCACTGCCACATCCTCACTATGAGCACCTATCGCGGTGAGTGGCCTGTGAACCGCATCGCGCAGGGCGCCGATGTCTCCCCCAGCACCCGGCTGCACGGCCTGTACCTGGTGGGGGACGCCGTGAAGCCCTCAGGTTACCTGATGGTTGAGGGGGTGGCGCAGAGCGTCAATCACTTCCTCGACCTGCTCACCAGCAGTGAACAGGGGCCGGCTGACACAGCCCCTGAAGCACCTCACCCGCACAAGCGAGACCGCGGCAAGCTCCCGCGCTGGAAACGCGAGAAACAGGCGGCGCGCTACGTTATCCCGCCCCCCTCTCGTCTCAATGCACTCCGCTGGTTGTGGCAAGCTCCCGGCAACTCAGGCAAATCGTAAGGAGACCCCAGTACCTATGGATATGGACAACAATGCCCCCTACTACCTGATCACAGGTGGCACGCCGCTGCATGGTGAAGTCGCCCTGAGCGGCGCCAAGAACGCGGTGGCCAAGATCTTGATCGCGTCGCTGCTGACAACCGAGTCCTGCACGCTGCGCAATGTACCCTTGATCGGGGAACTTGACCTGACGCTGGCGCTCTGTCACGATATGGGGTCGCGCATCGAGCTAGTAGATCATACGCTCTCTGTGCGCACACCCGATGTCCACTGCTCGATTGTATCGGGGAGTATCGGTGGCCTGAACCGCATGGCCATCATGACCGTCGGGCCGCTACTGCACCGCTGCGGCGAGGCCAACATCCCGCGTCCTGGCGGCGACCGCATCGGCGCGCGTCCCATCGATTTCCATATCCAGGGCCTGGAGTTGATGGGCGCCGCCGTTACCGAGAAACAGGGGCGCTACCACTTCAGCGCGCCACGCGGCCTGCACGGCGCCACCATCAAGTTGCCCTTCCCCAGCGTCATGTCGACCGAGAACTTCCTCATCACCGCCTCGCTGGCCAAAGGCGTCACCGTCATCGAGAACGCGGCGCTGGAGCCAGAGATCATCGACCTCATCAAGTTCCTGCAGAAGATGGGCGCCATCATCGAGATCAAGGTTGACCGGCGCATCGTGATCGAGGGCGTTGACCACCTGCATGGCGCCAGCCACACGCTGCTGAGCGACCGCAACGAGGCCGTCTCCCTGGCCATCGCCGCCTACCTGACGAAGGGCGACATCTACCTGCGCGGCGCCCAGCAGGATACGCTGCTCACCTTCCTAAACACGCTCACCAAGATGCAACTCAGCTTCGCCGTGGACGATGAGGGCATCCGCTTTACCGGCGCCGATACGCCACCGCCGGTCATCGCCCTGGAGACCGACGTTCACCCCGGCTTTATGACCGACTGGCAGCAACCCTTCACCATCCTGCTGACGCAAGCTGATGGTATGTCGGTCGTCCACGAAACCATCTACGAGGACCGCTTCGGCTACACCAGCGCTCTGAGCCACATGGGCGCGCATATCGGCCTGTATAGCAAGTGCCTGGGCGAGGTACCCTGCCGCTTCCGCGAAAAACAGTACCTGCATAGCTGTGTGGTGCGTGGACCCACACCCCTGACCGCCACGCGCCTGGATATCCCGGATATCCGCGCCGGCTGCTCCTACATCCTGGCTGCCCTCTGCGCCCACGGTACCTCCAGCGTCTACGGCATCGAGCACATCGAGCGCGGCTACGAGAAGCTCGACGAGAAGCTGCGCGCCCTGGGAGCGCAGTTGGAGCATGTGCGGGAGGCATAATTCTGCTTACGGCGCCGACCCGCGCAGGGGCAGGCTAGCCTCCACCACGCCGGATACAGGCAATGGCGTCCCTATGCTAGAGGCGGCCACGTAGTCACTGGCAGTGTACATGACATCCCTGGGGGAGACGCGCCAGAACAGGCGCTGCATGCGGCTCCACTCGGCCAGAATCTGGGCGGCGCGCCAGCTCCGCGTCTTCTTGCTGTGCCAGCGGATGACGGTTCGCAGCGCCTCCAGTTCGCCGCTATCGGTGACGCGGCCCAGTTCCACCAGGTCGCTATTGCAGCGCACGGGAAAGCGACCGGCGCTATCCAGCACATAGGCCACGCCGGCCGACATACCGGCGCCGAAGTTGATGCCGGTCTCGCCCAGGACCACCACCATGCCGCCAGTCATATACTCGCAGGCATGCGCGCCCACGCCCTCCACCACGGCGAGCGCGCCGCTGTTGCGCACGGCAAAACGCTCGCCTGTGCAGCCCGCCGCGAAGAGCTGGCCGCCCGTGGCGCCGTACAGCGCGGCATTGCCCAGGATGGTATTTTTGTAGGCCGCGAAACCAGCATGCGGGGGCGGCGTGATGATGATCTGGCCTCCGGCCATGCCCTTGCCCACGTAGTCGTTGGCCTCGCCGTTCAGCAGCAGGCGCATACTGGGCAGGCAGAAAGCACCAAAACTCTGTCCCGCCGACCCCTGGAAGGCGCAGGTTACGCTGACATCCGGCAGGCCAGCATTGCCATAGCGGCGCGCGATCTCTCCGGCGAGGCTGGCACCCAGCGAGCGATCATAGTTGTGGATGGCGTGCTGGGTGAACACACTGCGTTCGCCCTGAAGCGCCTGCTCCGCCTCAGCCAGCAACTGTTCGGCGACCGGCGAACTCGCGGGACCATGATCGCGGGCCTCCGGCGCAGAGTGGCCGGGGACCGAGACAAGCAGCGGCTGCATAGCGATATCCGCATCATCGGGCGCTTGTAGCAGGTCAGCGCGCCCGATCAGGTCGGCCACGCGCGATACACCTAAACTCGCCAGCAGCTCGCGCACTTCGTGGGCGACCAGCGTGAGATAGTTGATCACGTACTGTGCCTGCCCGCTAAACTTGGCGCGCAGATCCTCGCGCTGCGTCGCAATACCGGTGGGGCAGGTGTTCAGGTGGCATTGACGCGCCATATCGCAGCCAAGTGCAACCAGGATAGCCGTGCCAAAGCCAAACTCCTCGGCCCCTAGCAGCGCCGCAATCAGCACATCGCGCCCCGTCTTGAGACCACCATCCACGCGTAGCCTGACCCTGGCACGCAGGTTGTTACGTACCAGGGTTTGCTGCGTCTCGGCCAGGCCCAGTTCCCAGGGGATACCCGCGTGCTTGATCGATTGCAGCGGCGAGGCGCCGGTGCCGCCATCGTAGCCGGCGATGTGAATGTAGTTCGCGTGCGCCTTGGCCACGCCTGCCGCGATGGTGCCGACGCCAAGGCTCGCCACAAGCTTGACGCCGATACGCGCCGCCGGGTTGACCTGCCGTAGATCGTAGATCAACTGCGCCAGGTCTTCGATGCTGTAGATATCGTGATGCGGCGGCGGCGAGATCAAGGCCACACCGGGCGCGGTATGCCGCAGGCGTGCGATGAACGGCGTCACTTTGCTGGGAGGCAGTTGCCCGCCCTCGCCCGGTTTCGAGCCTTGCGCCATCTTGATCTCCAACTCTTCGGCGCGCACCAGGTACTCCGTTGTCACGCCAAAGCGGGCCGAGGCCACCTGTTTGATCTTGCTGCTGACCGGAAAGCCATCGAGGGTTTCGTGATACCAGGCCGGATCTTCGCCCCCTTCGCCCGTGTTGTTGCGCCCGCCGATGCTGTTCATGGCGGCGGCGATCACGCGGTGCGTCTCGGCGCTGAGCGCGCCAATGGACATGGCGGAGACGACGAAGCGCGCGCGGATGCTCTCCATTGGCTCGACCTCTGCCAGAGGGATAGGCGTCGCTGGTACGAAGCTCAGCAGGTCACGCAGGTTGGTTGGTGGACGCTGGTAGACCATCCCCGTGAAACGGCGATAATCTTCCTCGTCGCCGCTGCGCGCGGCCTGCTGCAAGGTGCGCACAAGCAGGGGGTTATAGGCGTGGTACTCGGCATCGCGCCGGAAACGATAGTAGCCCACGTCGTTCAGCTTGCGTCGCCGTGTGCTAGGAACCGGCGCCGCCTGCTCGCCTGTAGCGGCCTGCTGGAGCGCCTGGCAGCGTTCGATGATGTCCCGCGCAATCCGGGGTAGATCGACCTGCCCAGGGTGTGCAGGAGAGCCGGCGAAGCAGCGCTCGACCAGGCGGGGCGCGAGGCCAAGGATCTCGAACTGCCCCGCGCCGACGATATTGCGGATCGTCGAGATGCCCATGCGCGCCATCACCTTGCGCAGTCCACCTTCGAGCACATCCAGGTAGCGCTCAACAGCCTGTTGCGTCGTCATAGTTTCCAGGTGCCGCTCGCCGGCCAGCGCGCGCACAGAGGTCAGAGCCAGCGCCGGGGTCACAGCCTCCGCGCCATATCCAAGCAGCAGGGCCATTTGGTGAATATCCCACGCCGCGCCGGTCTCGCAGATAAGGGAGGCGCAGGTGCGCAGTCCCCGGCGGATAAGTACCTGGTGGACGGAGCCTACGGCCAGCAACATCGGCAGCGGAGCCATCTCCACGCTAGCAGCGAGATCGCTCAGGATCAGCACGCTTACGCCGTCGGCGATAGCGGCTACCGCCTCGTTATCCAGTCGATTAAGCGCGGCCTCCAACTCTGCCGGTCCGGCGACCTGGCAAAATGTGGCATTGAGCGTGCGCGTCCGAAAGCCCTCGATCTTGAGCGCGCGTATAGTTGCCAGTTGGGTCTCAGTGAGTAGCGGAGTCTCCAGGTGCAGCAACCTCGCGTGCTGGGGCGTTTCCATCAGCAGGCTCTGGCGGCGACCAAGGTAGCAGTCAAGCGACGTTACAATTTGCTCGCGCAGCGGGTCAATGGGGGGATTGGTGACCTGGGCAAAACGCTGGTGGAAGTGGTCCGCGAGCGCACGCGTCTGCTGCGAAAGGGTAGCGAGCGGTGTGTCGTCGCCCATACTCCACACAGGCTCTTTGTTTTCCTTCAGCATGGGCCGCAGCACAAGCTCAAGGTCCTCGTGCGTGTAGCCAAAAAGCTGCTGGCGTTGGAACAGGGCCTCGGCATCCAGGTCGGCAGGAGGTGCAGGGGCCTGAGGAAGCCCCACCAGTCGCACAAGATGCTGCTCCAGCCACTGCTGGTATGGCTGGCGCTGTGCCAGCGCCGCCTTGATATCGCGGTCGCGCAGCACGGTAGCGTGTTTTAGATCAACGACCAGCATCTCGCCCGGCCCCAGGCGTCCCTTCTCGACGACTTCATGAGGCTCATAGGGTACAATACCCGCTTCGGATGCCAGGATGAGCAGACCCTGTGATGTCAGTACGTAGCGCGCCGGCCGCAGCCCGTTGCGGTCCAGGGCCGCGCCTACAAAACGTCCATCGCTGAACACCACGGCGGCGGGACCATCCCAGGGTTCAAGCTGGCCCGCATGGTACTCGCACCACGCGTGCTGGTCGTTATCCATCTCTGGGATCTGCTCCCAGGCCGGCGGGATCAGCATCTGCACACTATGGGGCAGATCACGCCCGGAGTAGGTCAGCAGTTCCAGTGCGTTGTCCAGTTGAATGGAGTCGCTGCCATCTTCCTGGCTGACCGGCAGCAGATCAGCAATACTGTCACCCCACTGCGGCGCGCACAGAGTCTTCTCGCGCGCGCGCATCCAGTTGTGGTTGCCCTGGAGCGTATTGATCTCGCCGTTGTGAGCCAGCATACGGAAGGGCTGTGCCAACGACCACGAAGGAAAGGTATTGGTGCTGTAACGCTGGTGAAACAGGGCAAAGGCGCTCGTATAACGCGGGTCGGCAAGGTCCAGATAGAAACGGTGCAGCTCGTCTGGGGCCAGCAGCCCTTTATAGACGATAGTAGTGCGGGAAAGCGAGACGATAAAGCAATCCTCGATGCCCGCCTGCCGCAAACGTTGCTCGATCAAACGGCGGCCCTGGTACAGCAGGCGATCAAATTGCTCGTCGGTAAGCTGCTGTGGTCGAGCCAGCAGAACCTGGCTGATGGCGGGGGCAGTCGCGCGGGCCTGCGCTCCGGGTACCGTGTCATCGATGGGAGGATCGCGCCAGCCAAGCCAGAGGAGGCCCACTTCGCCAAGTGTGTGTTCGATAAGCTGGCGACTGCGCTCGTAATGGGCCGGAGAACGTTCAGGCGCGGGAAGAAAAAGCATCGCCACCGCCAGGTCAGCGAGATCGGGAAGCGCGATGTGGCGGTCACGCAGTTCAGCCGCGAGGAGTTCCCTGGGGATCTGGGTAAGCACCCCGGACCCATCGCTCGTCTCAGCATCAGCGTCCTGCGCCCCCCTGTGAGAAAGATGGGCCAGCGCGTTCAGCGCCGTCTGCACAAGGTGGTGACTCGGCTCGCCGGAGATCTGCACCAGGAAGCCGGTGCCACAGGCATCGTGTTCCCAGCGAGCATTGTAGAGCGGATAATCAGCATCAGTTGAATAGTGCCGCATAGAGTGCCCTCCTGACAAACAAAAAGAACCGATAGCAGGGGGCGCCCACGTTGGAGCCAGTTTGTGTTCGGCGACCAGACAGCGCTCGCCGAAGTCATCCAGGAAAGCGGTCATTGAACGGCGCTCATTGCGCCTGTCAAGGCATCATTGAGTGAGGAGGGCCACGCGGCCCGTTTCCAAGGAACAAACACTGTTCTCTGTGAAGCACAGTGTAGCATATAGAAGCGGAAACAGGCAAGGGTATTGAGAAAATTGGCTTAAAAGTCGTTGCTGATGGGAGGCTTCGTTGCTGTGACAGGTGTCACATAACGCGTGTGACAAAGACTGTGACACCGCTCCCATCCCAATATGACGACTTGCCAGGTATTCTTTGGGCAGAGCAAACGCAGAACACCGGGCAGTGAAGTTTGCAAACATATGAACCGCCTATAGAAAGAAGGAACCACATATTATGAACATTATCCATCAAGTTACACCGCCTACGACCGCCGCTAAGCAAAAAATGAGCACCGCCGCAGAGCAGCAGATTGAAGCACAGGAGCAGCTTTCGCTTGGGCGCTCCATCTTGCTACACCTGGTCCCTGGCGCAATCATTACCATACTCTTCTACTTCCTCGCACCACCACTCAAGGTCCTGGGCTGGCCAACGCTGAATTTCACTTTTACACTTTGCGCGCTGGCTGTCCTGCTGCCGACCTTGTTCCACCTGCTCCAACTGGGCAAGAAGCGCAATGGGAAGCTCTCATTGAAGGGAGTCGTCCTGTATCGCCAGACCCTTCCCTGGTGGCAGTATGTCGTCTTTGCGCTGCTGGTCCTGGTGTACGCCGTACTTGTGAGTCTCCCGCTCGGTCCGCTCCAGAAGATGATTACGCAGGCCTTCGCCTGGTGGCCAGTCTATGGCCTGCGTCTCGACACCGGGACCTATCCCGCGACGCATCTCTTCCTCGCACAGATCCTTGGTTTCGCGCTGAACGGTTTCGTCGGTCCCATCATGGAGGAGTTGTACTTCCGGGGCTACCTGCTGCCCCGTCTCTCTCGCCTGGGAGTCTGGGCGCCGGTTCTCAATATGGTTCTCTTCTCGCTCTACCACCTCTGGCAACCCTGGAACAATCTGGAGAACATGTTCGTCATGCTGCCTCTGGTCTTCCTGCCCTGGAAGAAGCGCAACGTTTACCTGGCGATTGTCTTGCACTGCACACTCAATCTCTTCGGTATGACGCTGATGTTGCTGGCACACCACTAAGTCAGAGGCAAGCCCCGACCCGTAGGCCTCTACGGGTCGGGCGCCCAGGCGTTGTGACTGAGTAGACAGAGGCTGCCTGAAAGTGTAAGCTAAGGGCGGCTATACTGCTTGCCCGAATGCCCACTCATCTGATAGACGTAGAAATACCGACAAGGAAGCAAGGATGTGTAAATGGCTCGTTTCTTCTCGCTGACTCGTACATGCTGGTCACACGCTGATCAAATGTCAACCGCTCGCAGGCTGGGCCAGGTGAGCTGGTTGCTTCTGACGCTTCTTTGTACCCTGCATGTCTTGCTGTCTATTCCACTCCAGTGGGCGGCGATCAAGCAGCAGGCGAACGGGTCTGGCCTGGGGGTGTATCATCTGGGCTTCTCAGTTGGAGTACCGCTCCTCTACATAGGTTGCGCGAGCTTCCTCTTCTCACGCACTTCGCGTGAACGCATGACGCTGTACACGGCATTCACGCTGGTCGCCTTTGGGGCGACCGTTTTTGCGAAGACCGATGCACTCACGGTCAGTTCCCAACTCTGGTCACAGATAGTGATTTTTCTAGCCTTCCTGGCTCAGACACTGTACTTTCTGTACTTTTTTCTCTTCCCTGATGGTCACTTTATGCCGCGCTGGCTCTGGCCGCTCGCGCCCCTCTTCTCTTTACTGCTGATGTGCCTGTACTTCTTCCCCAACCTGCCCTTCTCAGGTTGGTTCTTACGCAATGGGATACTCTGGACCAGCCTGAGCCTCTGCGCCGCCATCATCGCCGTGCAAGCCTACCGCTACGCGCGTGTTTCTAATGCTGCACAGCGTCAACAGACCAGATGGGTCGTGCTCGCCCTGATGCTCTTTCCCCTCACACTCCTGATTGGACAGAGCATCAATCTGCTCACGATGCTTGAAGGCATTCATCCATTGATTGCGCGCGAGATCAACTTCGGTCTAAGCGCACTGGGACTGGCTTCCATCCCGCTCTCTATCGTCTTCGCTACGCTACGTTACCAGCTCTGGAACATTGACCGTTTGCTCAATCGTACCGCTGTCTATACGACCTTGACGGTGTGCGTGATCAGCATCTATATCGTCGTCGTCGGCGGACTGGCATGGCTCTTTCAACTGCGCACGAACATCCTGACCTCGCTGATAGCGACAGGCCTGATCGCGGTAATCATTCATCCGCTGCGTATCTTCTTGCAGCGCGGCATCAACCGTTTGATGTACGGCGAGCGTGACGAACCACGCACGGTGCTCCTCCACCTTGGGCAGCGCCTTGAAGATACCCTCTCGCCACACGCGATGCTGGACACGATTGTCGAGGTGCTGGCTCAGACATTGAAGTTGCCCTACACCGCCATCCGTGTACGCCAGGAGAGCGGACTCGAACTGGTGGCAGCATATGGGACCGTATCGACCTCTGCTGAAGAGCAGCTTTTGCGCCTGCCACTCATTGCGCAAAAGGCGGAAGTTGGAGAAATGCTTTTCGCTCCGCGCTCGCCAGGTGAGGCATTCACCGGCGCTGATCAGAAGCTCCTGCGCGAGATCATGCACCAGGTTGGCATGGCCGTTCATACTCTGCAACTCACCAATCACTTACAACACCTGACCAGCGATCTACAACGCTCCCGCGAACGCCTGGTGCTGGCACGCGAAGAGGAGCGCCGGCGCATTCGCCGTGACCTCCATGATGGGCTGGCGCCAACCCTCGCCGCACTCGCCCTCAACGCAAGTACTGTAGGCGATCTCATTGAGATCAATCCCGACGCTGCGAAAGCGCTGGCGAACAAGTTGCAGGCTGAGATACGCATGACGGTGGGCGATATTCGTCGCCTGGTCTACGATCTACGTCCGCCCGCGCTCGATCAACTTGGTCTCCTCACAGCCCTTCGTGAGCATATCACCCAGGGGACTCGCTCGCAGGTCAGCAAAACGGGAAACGTCACGGGGCACCTGGAGGTCAGTATGCAGGCCCCTGATATCCTGCCAACACTGCCTGCCGCTGTCGAAGTCGCCGCCTACCGCATCGTGCAGGAGGCCTTAATGAATGTGCGCCGCCACGCGCAGGCACAGAGCTGTCGCATCGAATTCTCTCTTCCAGAGGGGCCGCATATGCTTCAGATCGAGGTAGTAGACGATGGACAAGGCATAGCCGAAGAGTACCAGGCAGGAGTTGGCCTGGGTTCGATGCAGGAACGTGCCGCCGAACTTGGGGGCACCTGTGCTATCAAGCGACGAGAGCAGGGAGGCACACGCATCTGCGCACGCCTACCAATCCTGCAATCATCCATGGAGAAGGAAAGATGAGTACGAAGATAGAGAAACTACGCATTCTTATCGCGGACGATCATCCGCTCTTCCGCCACGGCCTCGCGGCAATGTTGAGCGTCAGCCAGGATTTCGAGGTTGTTGGTGAAGCGACCACGGGTGAGGAGGCCATCACGCGGGCCAAACAACTTCAGCCTGATGTCGTACTTATGGACATTCAGATGCCTGGTATCAATGGCATTGAGGCGACGCGGCACATCATCGATACCAGTCCCCACATCCGCATCCTGATGGTCACGATGTTCGAAGATGATGCCTCTGTGTTCAGTGCCATGCGCGCCGGAGCCAGAGGCTATATTCTCAAAGACGCACGGTAGGTCGTGGTGAGGCCATCTTTAGCGCACCCATCGCCTCGCGCCTGATCGATTTCTTCGCCGCGCCGCCGGTTTCCGCACCTGCTCAATCCTTCTCGGATCTGACGGCACGCGAGCACGAAATTCTCGAACTCATTGCACAGGGCAAGGGGAACAGTGAGATCGCCACCACCCTCTTCCTGGGCCATAATACCGTGCGCAACTACGTTTCCAATATCTTCAGCAAGCTTCAAGTCGCTGACCGTGCCCAGGCTATCGTCCGCGCGCGCCTGGCAGGGATGGGCTAGATTATACCAGACAAAGCAAGTACTATATTAAAGGCGAGTCTCATCTTATGGTACGACACCCATTACCAGCATAACACCGCTCACGCCGTCGAAGACCATCTGGCCGTGGTGCAGAAGCGGTGGCTTTGTGCCAGGAGATGAAAAGGGTGCTGCGACGGTAAAATCACCGTAGACCTCGACGTAGCAGACAACCAGGTTCTTATCGGTAACCCCGGTATCGGCGTTGAGGATGTCATTGGCAACCTGGTTGGTCACAAAGAGGATGCGGGTGACGGTATAGTGTGCAGAAACTTGTTCAATGCGCATAGCTGCAAAGCGGGCAACAGTATGCATGTACTGGCGCACATCTTGTATTGTGAAAGTGGGGATGCTGCACAGATGCGGTTTGATAGAGGGCGCAACTCTGACGTTGGCAAGATCTGAGGCAGTGCCAGGGATGTGCGCGGGATCACATTTGGCCGTGGAGGTCGAAACCTTGATGGTGGGGATCACACGTGTTCCTGTCGTATAGAGCGCGACTGAGGGCACGGTGTCTTTCGGCTTGAGGAGGAGCGCACGCACGCCCAGCGTTCCCCCAACCCCTGCGACTGCAATGAGAAGCACAAGAAGCACAAGAAGCGAGTGGCGCCTTTTCATCGTTTGTTCTCCTTAAGAAAGAGTATCTCTACAAAGAGACGTAAGAGAAGGAGAGAATGTTCCCTGACCTCGCGTAGGGACCCGGCTTGCCGTGTCCGCGTGGGTAGCTTTTAGGTCTGAGAAGCCTCCTTCCTGGCCGCGCACGCGAGGCCAGCACAGACGTAGCAAGCTGAATCCCTACGCAGAATGTGTCATCTCAGCGCTTCACAAAGATGATCCAGGCCGGATCCCTGACGAAACCCAGGCGTGTATTGTGCCGGAGGATGCCCTCGTTCACAGAATCGTTCCATGTCCGTAAAGCGCGATAGCCGTGCGCTTTGGCATAGCGAATGGCATGCAACTTGAGCGCCAGCGCGATGCCCCTACCACGGTAGGAGCGTTTCACCCCTGTCATCGCAATGGAGATCGCATCGTTTCCCTCTGCAGGAGGCAGCAGAGAACACAGCCCGATATATTCGCCGGCGCGCACAGCCACAAAGTAGGCCTCAGGCAGGCGCAGTTCGTCCTCTACGAAGGTTTCATAGCCAATATCTGTTCGTTGCAGCGCGGGTGGGAACGGCACATCGGCCGTCAGTTGCGCGCTCAACGTATAGAGCTTACGGTCGCGCTCCGCATCGCCCGCCAGCGCATTGGCCGCTTTGATCTCGATGCCCGCCGCTTGCAAGCGTGCTTCCAGTTCGCGATACGGAGCCTCAGCGAATGCCGCGATGTCGAGGTGCGATTCCCAGCGCCCCCATTCCTCTTGGAATCCCTGAGCTTTGGCAAAGCGCACACTCTGTGTCATATCTTCTCGCACCTCGGCACGCACCTCCAGGGGCTGCAAGGGATCGAGACCGCTGGCTACATGCTGATATAATGCGCTACCGATACCACGTCCCTGATACTGCGCAGCGACAACCAGATACACCCAGAATTGGCGCGGGTGATACATATCCGCGAACTGGTCATACTGGCCAACGGCAATTACCTTTCCATCGATCTCCGCGACCCAACGCTGAAAGCGACATTTCGCGTCGCGCTGCTCATCCTTGAGCTGCATCTCGGCCACCGAGATCGCTGTGCCGTGTTCCATATGTTCAGGGTCGGCGGAATTGATTACGGTAACGAGCGCCAAGTAATCAGCCACGGTGAAAGGGCGAATATTGCTCATCGATCTGTGTCTCCTGTAGAGATATCGCTTATACTATCAAGATAACAGGAAATGCATGGTTCTAGCAACCTTCTCATAGGTATTGTGACCCTGGTTGTAGCACTTATGCCAACTTCCCAGAACTACGTCGATTCTCGCTTCTCTACTTTGCTTGGAAGTTTCTATGCCATTTTCCAGGGAGGTATTTTTTACGGCCTCATGGCCCGGCGCGCAGAGCGCGCGGATAATTATCTGCGAACGTGGCCTGATCGAGGTCAGAAAAAAGATCAGGCGCAATAGTGTCGAAGTAGTGCTTTGGAAAAATATTCTGACCATCAAAAAGTCATTTCTCGAAGGGTATTTCATCACGTATCTCACTGACAAGAAACAGGCGCCTGCCTCACTCACACTTACCCGCGATTACCAGCATCTCAATGAACTTGTGGCCCTGATCACACACCATAGCGAGCAGGTTGCTCACAAGGAGAGGGAGGGGATATAGATGGCGGAGGAGGTGTAGAGACGTTTCCGTAAGCTCGCCTGCAAGAAAGGACCCTCGTTGACTCACATCCTCGGACCCGTAGGGGCGATGGCTTGCCTCGCCCGTGC
>JALYVR010000296.1 GCA_030853145.1 Chloroflexota bacterium
GTATTGACGCTTCGTGAAGCGTCAATACTGCTGTTTGCCCATGTCCACCTTATTTGCTACGTTTCTATTTATAGTAAGGGCAACCCCATCACAAGCGGTGGGTCGGTCAGACGCGGCGAATGCAGGACGAGGTTGGGGTCACCAGACACGTGTCCATGGTGGATGATAAGCGGACTCGCGTTGTTGCCCAGCAACATCTTCTCCCCAGGCAACAGAGACGAGTGGAGGTCTGCGGCGACGGGGAACGCGGCGGCGCGGAGATGGTAGACGCCATCAGGAATGTCAAGCAATAGATACACACCCGACGAGCTGAGTCTGGTACAACGCACAGGCGCCCCCTGGGGAATGGGACTGCTGAACAGTCCAACATAAATCGTACCTCGAAAGGTCGTGGGAGCATTGATCTGGCCCAGCAGAGCGTGTTTCAGAGGAATGTAAGAGGACGTCGTGGGATAGAGCCTACCCGGCTCTGCCGGAAATGGCTCGAATGCATGAGCCCGTTGGCGCAACAGGCGTGGAGACAGGCCTACTTGTTGCGTGAAACGACTGGTGAAAGAACCCATGCTGGTAAAGCCAACTTCAAAGCAAATATCGGTCACACTGAGCGGAGTCGTCAACAGTAAATGCCGGGCCGCCTGAAAGCGCAGAGCTGAAAGAAATTCGCCAGGGGGAATGCCAATCAGACGACGAAAGACGCGATTGAAATAATAGGGGCTGAAACTGGCGACCTCGGCCAGATTTTCGAGGGCCAGCCGTTCATGCAGGTGGGCATGCATAGCCTGGATAGCGCGTTCGACTGCCTGCGTCTGGGCTTCAAGGGTTACGTGACGGGCTGAATCTTCACAGAAAACGGGTGTTACCGCTCGCATTGTGTTCTTCCTTTTCCAACAGAGCTTTCTTTACATATCTATTCTTTTTTGCCTGAACATATATGGCAAACCAAACAATACCAATCAAAAAGTGCTGAGAAAGGAATATACTTACTCCCTGACGGTTGCTCTGGCGTAAGGTGGATACGCCTGCTTCTTCCGATGGTAAAGGATGGCAAACCTTCATGCTTGATGAGTTCGTAGACCGCTGAACGACTCAAATGAAGAATTTTCGTGGTTTCTGGCAGGGATTACTCTCAGCCACGTGGTTTGTACCGCAAGTGGGAAAACTATTGGCAAAGGGCATGTCCTGTCCTGAGAAGCCACCACGACCCGAACAGATGGCAGTTCTGGGACGCGGTCAACGATTGGCAGATAGTCGTGCGTAAAAGCCATCAAGCCGGCCATCGCTGCTTTAGCTGCAGTCCGGTGAGTGCGGGAAAGAGATGGGGAAAGATCACTTCCAGCACTGTTTGCACTTCTGTGGTTGGCTGGCTGACCTGTTTATCTATAGCACGGCTGGGCAGCAAGCGTCCTTCCCTACATTGGCCTCGGCACATCCAGCGCCGGATTGCCATCGAAAAAACCGGCGGGTTTCAAATGAAAGCCGACCGTTTCTACAGGCATGACGGGCCAGTCTTCGGGGCGCACGACGTGGTTGGAGCCAAAGGTGTACCACACGACGACATCCGTATTTTCCAGCGACCGATTCTGTTGCACATAGGCCGGTAGCCCATCGCCTCCCGGCTGCTGATTTGGGTAGTCGCCAGCGGCGTAGCGTTCAGCTGGGTTGTAGGCCGTCACCCAGAGATGGGAGCGTGTGAAGCCGCCGCGCAACCATTGTGGCGATCCTTCGGCAAAGAATGGAAAGGCGTTTTTTTCTGGCATGAGCTTGTAGGAGACGGGCTGGCCCAGGGTATTGAGCGATGACGGGTTGACGATTTTCCAGAAGCGTGATGTACGCGGCTCGATGGTGCGTTGGGCCTCGCTTTCTGTTGCCAGTAGCGTTTCACGCGCCACCCAGGCATTGCCACGCGGGTTGCCTTCACCCCACGGCAAGGCTTCGCAATTGACCTCAACCACTGAATTGAGCGGACCATCGACCATCATATCCAGGCGCACATTGAAGTAGTGCTGGTGATGAGGTCCATAGAGTCCTGGGGCGACTAGCGTTCCCGCAATGGGCAGTTCTCCCGGGGCAATGGCAGCCGGAGCAATGATGCCCGTTAGTTTGATCTTGTGCTGGATGGTGCCATCCTGGCCCAGGTACCAGTAGAAACCATATTCGTAGTTGCCCACCGTCGAGATCGAGGAAATGACCAGTCGGCGCGAGCGGCGCACCTCGACCCGTGTTGAGCCATCCTCGTTATACTCGAGATGCTTCCAGAGCAGGTTATCATCCTCCTCGTGCATACAGATAGCATTCGCCAGTACTACGGGCTGACCCTGGGCATCGTTGACCGTTGCAGCGAAATAGCGAATCTCGCCCAGGCAGTCGCAGCCGAGCTCAAGACTGTTTGCCAGCACGCCGACGCCAACCTCGCCCGCGTCAAACACATTCTTAAAGTTATGCGCAGGGGTAGGGTCCGCATATGGTACGTACATCTCGGAGAGCGCCGCCCGGTAGAGCAACGGGCGATAACGTCCCCTGTCGCAATACTCCACCAGGTGCAGTACCAGCCCTTCGCGTGGAGTAAAGCCCACGCGGAAGCGCCACTTCTGCCAGCGCACCTCGTGACCGTCGATTTGAAAACTGATGCCCTCTGGCTGCGTAATGGCAATAGGCTTCACATCGGTGCGCACACCATCTGGAAACGAGGGCACATTGTTTGCCGCTCGAATGCCCTCCGGCGTATAGTTGCCTGAAGAGGTGGGTACCGGCACAATGCCATGATCCTCGATGCGGACAGTCATGCTATCCAGTTCGATAGTGGCAATCACCCCCTCTACAGGATGTGCATAGTAGTTATCCTCTGGTCCTTCAGCCAGAGCAACCTCCATGCGAATAAAGCGTCCCTGCGCGGCTGCATCCTCCGGCCCCCGATAGCCGGCAGTCCAGGGGTAGATCACCACCGAAGAGAGGTCTGTGATACCGCGCCTGTTCATCGCTTTCTGAAAAGCGGCATTAGCGAGTACTGCCTGCTGGGCCGCGAACACTTCGGGATAGGTCAGAGCCGGTTGCACGTCTGTGCGCTCGCGCCAGGAGCGGATAGTTTCTTCAATAAGTGAGACAATCGCTTCGATGGTCAGTTGCCGCTCGTGGTCGCGCATCACGACGAATACTTCACGCGGCACCGTCTGACCCGGTTGAAAGGCCAGCACGATATCCTTTGCAGGCTCTAACAGGCTATAGGCCATGATGCGCACTCGCGAGGTAATACGCCCGGATGTGCTGAGAATGCGTGTTGTCTGCTCCACTTCTGCTGCCGTCAAAGGGTCAAGCGGGTGCCGGACGGTCTGCTGCAACGTGTTCGTTCGATCATCACTGGGAATAGTCATGCGCTTCTCTCCTCTTTTTCATCGTGGCTCGACCCACCCACACAGACAGGTGTGTGGGTCGAGTCAGTGCAATATAGAAACCCTGTTTACGCTGTTTCCTCGCCTGCGTTAAAGAGCTTGTTGCCTTGCGCCAGAACTTCAGGAGCGCGTATACGAAGCAACACGACAATGATGATCCCCAGCACGAGCCAGGCGGCATTGAGCGGGCCGACAAGGTTGAACGGCGCGGCTGGCAGTGGCACGAACTGGAAGTAGATGACGATGGCTAGCAGGATAAACGGTGCAGCGGGCAGGATCACATGCCGCGCAATGTGAAACTCGTCGCGATGCTCGCGCCAGTAGAAAAAAGGGACCGCTAAACAGGTTGCCATGTACACGAGCAGGATTGGCACGGTGAGCAGCGCACCAATGAAGGCAAAGCCGGTGGTCGTGCCATACCCCAGGCCAGCCCAGATAGCGATAATGGTTCCGACGACCACCACCAGGGCAATTGCCAGACCCGGGGCGTGATAGCGATTCGTCCTGCCCAGCGCACCGGGCAGCGCCCGAATACGGCCCATCGCAAAGAGCATACGTGCTCCAGCGTTGATACCAGCATTCGTATTGCCCATAGAGCTATTCAGGATAGCGAGAATGGCGAGGAATGCGAATGGCCCCCACACGCGAGTCGCCATTGTTCCCCACGGGTTCGGGTCGCCTGGATATGCCGCGATCTTGCTGAAGCCCCAGCCTACCACCCCGGCATAGCTACAAAACACGTAGAAGATGCCGATACAGAGCGTGGCAAGAAAGATAGCTCGCGGCACAGTCCGGCGTGGGTTGAGGGATTCTTCCCCCAGTTGCGCGGAGGACTCGAATCCGCTAAATGCTAGAAAGGCGAAGAGCATCCCAAACAGCACCCCCTGCCAGCCGCCCAGGCCCGGTTGCTGGCTGGAAGCAGGATTAAAGGTGGCAGCAGTATTGCCGCTGCCCGCACTTACGATTAACCAGATGGAGAGAGCGCCAAAGATGCAAATCTCAATTACCCCCAGGATGACACCTACATTCGCCGAAATCTTAATGCCGAAGTAGGTCAGGATAAAGCCGAGCGCGGCATAGATCAGCGTCCAGACAATCCATCCATTCGGCCCAAGCGAGAAATGGAACGTGGTGTTAAGAAACGAGTCTGTCACCGGACCTAGCACAAGCAAGGTGAGCGGAATAAACAACAGGTAGGTGAAACCAAATAGCCAGCCTGTCAGCCAGCCAACCTGAGAACCCAGGCCGCGACTGACATAGGTGAAGTAGCCACCGGCAGAAGGCAGATGCTTCGCCATCGAACCGATATTTAGAGCGATGAGAACACAGGCTACCAGCGCCACAGCGACCGCCAGTGGCAACGCGCCGCCCGTAAAGGGAATGGCTGCTCCCAGGCTAAATGCTACCGCTCCAGCAGGAGCCATCGTGGTAACTGACTGAAACAAGACGCCAGGAAGTCCAATTGCATTTGCACGCAGCGCCGCTGGCCGCTCTGCCGGGGTGGATGAAGGGGTTGATTCGATCGACATGTCACTCCTCCTTCGTTCGTCGTAACTATAGCCGTAATTATACAAAGAACGCTTACAGTTGTATACGCTACAAGGTTTCGTTCGCATCAGAAGACCAGCACAGGCCTCAGGGAAGGCAAGCGCCTATATACGCTTTGCATACATACTAATCTAAAAAGCAGGTCTGATACAATGTAGGATATAACTATACTTTGTGGTATGCTTGAGATGTAATTGCTAGCTCACGTGCTGCGCCTGTTTCTTTGCCGTCGTGCAGCGATGAGAATTCAGCCGGTATGCTGAACACTATTTCAGCCATAAAAGGAGCCAGAAAAATGCGTGTGCAAGAAGGCTTAATTCCCGTATCAGGAGAGTACCGCGTCTGGTATCGCATCACAGGCGGAGGTGCAGATCATGAACGTATCCCTTTGCTCGCTTTGCACGGTGGGCCAGGCATTCCCCATGACTACATCGAAAATCTGGCGGATATAGCCTCAGATAGTAGGCGCGTCATTCTCTACGATCAATTGGGGTGCGGGCGTTCAGACCAGCCCGACGACACCTCTCTGTGGCGCGTAGACCGCTTTGTGGAAGAACTCGCCACGGTGCGCCGCGAGTTGGGGCTTGAGCGTATCCACCTGCTCGGCCAATCGTGGGGTGGGATGCTTGCTATCGAGTACATGTTGACTCAGCCTGAAGGGATAGTTAGTCTCATCCTCGCTAGTACGCTATCAAGTATGCCTCTATGGGTTGCCGAAGCCAACCGGCTGCGCAATGCATTACCACCGGAGATACAGGCAACTCTCCTGCGTCACGAACACGCCTGTACTACCGATAGTGCGGAATACCAGCAAGCCATGATGGCTTTCTATGAACGCCATGTGATCCGCGTTGTGCCTATGCCAGATCAGGTTAAGCGTGCGCTAGAGCAGGCGGGGCAGGTGTACTACACGATGAACGGCCCCAGCGAATTTCATGTCACTGGAGTCATCAAAGACTGGGATCGCACCAGCCGCCTTGCTGAGATTCGTGTCCCAACGCTGATTACATCGGGACGCTATGACGAGTCCACGCCACGTATCAATGAGATACTGCATCATGGCATCACTGGTTCTGAATGGGTCGTGTTTGAGAACAGTGCGCACATGGCACATATCGAAGAACCGGAATTGTTCTTGCCGCTGGTGCAGTCCTTCATGGAACGCACCGAAGCGCAACACAAATAAGGGAGCAAACGCTGATGAGTATACGCGAAGAAGAAGGTTTTGTCCCTGTAGGTCCATATCGCGTTTGGTATCGTATCGTAGGAGGGGGCGCGGACCACGAGAACACGCCAATATTAACGCTGCACGGCGGACCTGGTATACCCCACGATTATATCATAGACATGGAGGCTCTGGCCTCCGATACGCGCCGCGTCATCTTCTACGACCAGCTCGGCTGTGGGCGCTCCGATCAGCCCAACAACCCTGCCATGTGGACGATAGAGCGGTCCGTTGCAGAAATAGGGATGGTGCGCCGCGCATTGGGTTTGGATAACATCCATC
>JALYVR010000297.1 GCA_030853145.1 Chloroflexota bacterium
ACATAGTAGGTGGCCGATTTCGCGACTGCCGCCACTGCATTGACATTGCCGCGTGTCTGCGGACTGCTGCCGGAGAAGTCCACGGTGATCTGACTTCCGCGCACCGTGACTGTCGCGCTAATTGAGACAGGCTCATCGCTCATCCCATCATCATCCAGGCTGTCGGTGAACTGATAGTTGCCATCGGGGATAGCCGCGATGGTCGCCTCTGTGATGCGCTGCGCATACTCGATGAGTGCGTCGATATGTGTCTCTACCATGGGGAATCCCCAGCGTTCGATCAATTCCTGCATGCGCTGGGCAGCCGTACGATTGGCCGCGACCTGGGCCGCGAGATCACCACGCCGCTCTTCGGGCGTGCGGATATTGCGCAGGATCAACGAGAGCAGCGGCTGATTTGGCTGGCCCGCTTCCCACAACTTGATCGGGGGAATGATGAGGCCCTCCTGATAGATCTCGGTCGCCAGCGGCATCGACCCTGGCGACATGCCGCCGACATCGGCATGGTGCGCGCGATTGGCAGCAAAGCCTATCAGACGTTGCTCGCCATCAAGCTCGCTGAAGATCGGGGCAATCAGCGTAATGTCCGGCAGATGCGATCCCCCCAGGAAGGGATCATTGAGGGCAATAATATCGCCAGGCGCAAAGTGCTCGAAGGCGACCAGAGCGGAGGCCACCGAATCGGGCATAGCGCCCAGGTGTACTGGAATATGTGCAGCCTGCGCTACCAGTCGTCCTTGCGCGTCAAAGAGCGCGCAGGAGAAGTCGCGCCGCTCTTTGATGTTGGGCGAATAGCTACTCAACATCAGCACCGTCCCCATCTCTTCGGCGATGGCAGTTAACGCGCTGCGAAAAATCTCCAGGCTGATCGGGGTTACCATCGTGGTATTCTGCATGAAATGAACCTACTCTTCCTCGCTGCGTTCAATGATGAGGTTCCCGGCACTATCAACCAGCGCACACCAGCCAGGCGGTAGTACAGTTGTTGTGTCGTACTGGATAATCACTGCCGGGCCAGCCAGCACCACCCCAGGCACCAGTGTGGATCGTTCGTAGATAGGTGCTTCATAGCACACAGCGCCATCAGCTCCCGCAAAGTAGACAGCCTGGCGGCAGAGGGGCGTCGCGCTTGCATCCTTCACCATCTCTCGTCGCTCCAATACGGGCTTATCCGCCAGCCCGCGGGCTTTCACGCGCACGTTGACGACCTGCACACGCTCATTGGGGTCATTATAGCCAAAGCGCCTCTGGTGTGCCACATGAAAGTCAGCTATCGCCTGCTCGATACTCCCTGCGAAGGGGATCGCCAGTTCGTAGGATTGCCCGGCATAGCGTAGATCCAGGTAATGCTCAATCTGGACCTTCTCTGCTGCCAGCCCTTCGCTCAGCAGATCGTGGCGTCCCTGCTCTTCCAGGTGTGCCAGGACCGCGACCACCTCCTGCTGTGCCTGCTCTGCCGGGAGCATAAGGGTGCGCACGTAGTCCCTGAGGATATCGGCGACTAGCATGCCAAGCGCCGAGAGCACACCAGGAACCGCTGGCACCAGCACACGTGGGATGCGTAGGGCTGCCGCCAGTTCACAGGCATGTAGTGGGCCAGCACCACCAAAGGCCACAAGCGCGAAGTCGCGAGGGTCAGAGCCGCGCTCGACCGAGATCACGCGCATAGCGGCCTCCATATTGGCGTTGACGACCCGAATAATGCCCATTGCCGCCTCTTCTGTTGTCGTCCCCAGCCGTTCAGCAATGCTCTCCACTGCCTTGCAAGCGCGCGCTCTATCAAGCTGCATGCTACCACCGAGGAATTTATCTGGCAGCAAGCGCCCAAGCACGACGTTCGCATCAGTGACGGTCGCTTCGGTGCCACCAAAGGCGTAGGCCGCTGGCCCTGGCCTGGCCCCAGCCGAAACTGGCCCCACACGCAGCGCTCCGCCAGCATCGAACCAGGCAATACTGCCACCGCCCGCGCCGACGGTGTGAATATCGATCATGGGCAGCTTCGTGGGGTAGCCGCCAATCTTGCCACTGGTGGTCTCGCTAATGGTGTGGTGGTGCATCTGAGCGACATCGGTCGACGTTCCGCCGATATCGATTGTAATGATGTGCTCAAAACCGGAGGCCTCGGCGACAAAGGCCGCGCCAACGACGCCTGCCGCCGGGCCTGAGAGCAGGGTACGAGCGGCTTCACGGCGCGCGGTCTTGCTGGAGATAGAGCCGCCATTTGACTGCATGATACGCAGCGTGGTCCGCTCAGGCAGGTCCATCTCCAGGCGCGCGAGATAGCGGTCGATTAAGGGACCAACATAGGCATTAAGGACAACCGTGCTCGTGCGCTCATATTCACGAAACTCCGGCAACACATCGGACGAGGCCGAGACGTACAGGCCAGCCGCCCGCACCGCCCTGGCGACGCTCTGCTCGTGCGCGGGATTGGCGAAGCTGAAAAGCAGCGAGATCGCCACTGCCTCTACACCTGCCTCTTGCAGCGTCTCAATAGCCGCTGTGAGCGAAGCTTCGTCAAGCTGCACCAGCACCTGCCCGCGCTCGTCCAGTCGCTCGACAACCTCCACCCGCAAAGAGCGCGGCACCAGCGGCGGCACCTTCCTGGCGCGCAGGTCATAGAGCGAGGGCCGCGTCTGCCTGCCAATCTCCAGCACATCGCGGAAGCCGGCGGTAGTCACCAGGCCGGTGCGTACGCCCTTCTGTTCAAGGACCGCGTTGGTCGCGACCGTCGAGCCATGCACCAGCACGCCCAATTTATCCAGTACGCCCAGGTGCTGCAAGCCCTCCATGATGGCGCGCGAGGGATCAGCGGGCGTCGAGAGTACCTTATGGACTCTGAATGTGCCCTCGTGCAGCAGCGCGATATCAGTAAAGGTGCCCCCAGTATCAACTCCAACCAGTAGATCCGCCATCTCTCTTCTCTTTCTCAGCCTCTCTCATGTTGTAGGTATACTACACATGCTAGTCGAGCGCGACAAACTTCTTGCCTTTGGTCTCAGGCAGGAAGAGTAGCGCCACCAGGCATAAAGCATAGCCCAGCGCCCCAAAGCCAATCGCCCCTGCCAGACCAATATTCAGCGATAAAAAGCCGATGATGGTTGGAAAGGTTGCGCCAACGCCACGCCCGAAATTGTAGGCAAAGCCCTGGCCCGCACCACGGGCACGCGAAGGGAAGAGTTCGGCCAGATACGAGCCGAAGCCGCTAAAGATGCCTGAAGCGAAGAAGCCCAGTGGCGCTCCCAGTAGTAAGAGTACAATATTCGCGCCTGTAGGTATCTGGGTATAGAGGACGATGAGGATCGCGCTGCACACGGCGTATAAGGCAAATGTAGCCTTGCGACCAAGCCAGTCGTTGATGTAGCCACTGGCCACATACCCAAGGAACGAGCCAACAATGACGACAAGCACATAGGGAACGCTGCCAACCACGCTCAAATGGCGTACGGACTTCAAAAAGGAGGGCAGCCAGGTAAAAATGGAATAGTAGCCACCCTGCGCTCCCACGGCAAGCAGCGAGCCGAAGATCGTCGTCTTGAGCAGGTCGGGGCGGAAGATCTGCACCAGGGAGTTCGTCGTTGCTCCGCGCTCCACAGCCTCGTGAGTGTGCTTTCTCTCTGCCTCACGCGTCTCGGCGAACACCTCTGGTTCCTGCACATTTCTGCGCACGTAGAGAATGAGTAGCGCGGGCAAGATGCCGAGCCAGAAGACGATGCGCCAGGCCAGTTCCGGTTTGACCAGGCTGAGCACCAGCGTCGAGGCTCCCAGCGCCGCCGCCCAACCGAAGGCCCAGGCGCTCTGCACCATCCCTAGTACGCGACCACGCTGCTCAGGATTCGCCACCTCGGCTACGATGATCGCCCCGGCGGCCCATTCGCCGCCAAAGCCTAATCCTTGCAACGAGCGGAAGGCCAACAACGCCGGATAGTTGGGGGCGAAGCCTGACAAGAAGGTGAATAGTGCGTAGACGGCGACGGTGAGCATCAGTGTGCGCACGCGCCCGATGGAATCTGCCAATACCCCGGCCAGTACTCCACCCACCGCCGAGACAACCAGCGTCACAGTCACAATGAGACCCGACTGCCCCTGATTCAAAGCAAACGTGACGGCAATCGCTGTTAAGATGAAGGTGAAGATCTGAAAATCGAAGGCGTCCAGCGCCCAACCAAGAAAGGATGCCCAGAAGGCATGGGTCGCCCGACTCGAAAGTGTGCGGTACCAATCAAACGTTAAGAGTTTGGCGCTATGCGGTGAAGTCTCCACAGTTGGCTGATCGAGATTCATGGGGATGACCTCCTTATCTTTGCCTGTTTGAATAGTGACACGATGAAATGCGTCTGATGACTCTTATACTATACCCAAGCCATCTGCACCAGCACAACACTAATTCCTCATCACCTACCTGACAGGTTCTCATCATTTGATAGACAGACACGCCGCATATGGGTCTCCCCTCTCCTTTGGGCGTATTTCGGTTGCGTCGGATCAGCCGCATCCCCGAGAAGAGGCTCAAGATAGCGATGCAGCGCCGTTTTCAGCTCATGCAGGAGCAGCTCTCGCTCAGCCTCCTGTGCCTGGAGAAGCAGAGGAAGGATAGCTCTAAAGAGATGCACGCTGATGGTCGCGCTGAGGATACGCTGTGTCGTAGAGAGGTGAGGAGCACGGCTCTGAATGCCTCCCTCAACGCGAGTTTGGATCTCTTTCTGTAACGCATGAACAGAAGAGGAAAACTGCAACAGTGACGCGTTTCTCGAGAAAAGCAGCAACAAGGCTGGATGCGTGAGATGAAACGTCACCAGGCCATCAATGCTCTGATTGATCCAGTGAGAAAGGGGAAGGGATGCGGCCTCGCTGGAAAACACTGAATCATACACCAGCTTCAGTTCCTCGGTGTACCGAGCAGTAAGCGCCTGGACAATCTCCTCTTTATTGGCAAAGAATTGGTAGAGAGAGCCGGGCGAGATGGAGGCTCTGGCTGCAATATGATTGGTCGTTGCCTCGTCGTATCCCATGTCAGTAAAGACGGTTTCAGCCGCATTGAGAATGGACGTGATGCGCTGGACTCCTCGTGCTCGTCGCCGAACTGCCTGTGTCTCCTTTTGCTGATCCATACGACCCCTCCAAACCGGTTTTCAGAGAGCTCCGGTAGGCCCCTTGACAATGCGAGTTTTTACTTGTATAATTTCTTGTATGAGCGAGCTTTTACTCGCCTAGAAAGTATAGCGCAACACAACAGCTTTGTCTACCACAAGAGGGGTTGCGAGCCTCTGGCCGGTATCACCCGATGTCGTCGCCGTGCGTGAACAAGAGGGGCACAGTATGAGCGTTTTTGTGACCGGCGCGACCAGTTTTAGCGGTCGCATAGGAGAGATTGTATGAACGATTGGACGGTGAACGATATCCCCGACCTGCGTGGCCGGGTCGCGCTGGTGACAGGTGCGAATAGAGGTCTTGGTCTGGAGACGACGCGAGCGTTGGCCACGCATGGTGCCCATGTGATTATGGCCGTTCGGAACCTGAACCAGGGGCACCGGGCTGAGGCTGAGATCAAGCAAACGGTCCCTGGGGCATCGATAGAAGTCGTTTCCTTGGACCTATCCTCACTCGCTTCGGTGCGTGAGTTCGCTGCTCGCGTTTTGCAGACACACCACCGCCTTGATTTGCTGTTGAATAATGCTGGCGTGATGGCTACCCCACGGCAGGAAACAGCGGATGGCTTTGAGATGCAGTTTGGGACGAACCATCTTGGGCATTTCGCGTTGACTGGTCTGCTCTTGCCGAAACTGGTGGTCACACCAGGGAGCCGGGTCGTTACGACCACAAGCAATGCCCGCCGCAGTGCTCGCCGTATTGACTTCGATGATTTGCAGATCCAGCGCTCGTATAGCCGCTGGGGGGCGTATGGACAGAGCAAACGTGCCAATCTCCTCTTTGCCTTTGAACTGCAAACCCGCTTCACTGCGGCTGGAGTAAGCACCATCAGCGTTGCGGCACATCCAGGTGGAGCGAACACCAATGTACCGGGAACCAGTAATAATCTGTCGCGTCTCGAACGCTTCTTCTTTGGGCTGATCAGCCAGAGCGCAGCGATGGGGGCTCTGCCACAGTTATATGCGGCAACGGAGGAGCACATCACTGGCGGGGAATTGGTTGGCCCAGGAGGCGTTGCTAACTCGCGAGGGTATCCAAAGGTGGATCGTGATGCCAGAAAAGAATATGATCGTTCCGCATCTGCGCGCTTATGGGAGGTGTCAGAGGAGCTGACCGGGGTGACGTATGACGCGTTACGCCTGCACTCAGAGGCACGAGGATAGGCGCTCTTTCCTACGTCTACTGGAGGAATTTCCTATGAGAGTTTTCGTTACTGGCGCGACCGGTTTTATCGGCTCCGCCATCGTTCCCGATCTCATCGGTGCGGGGCATCAGGT
>JALYVR010000298.1 GCA_030853145.1 Chloroflexota bacterium
ATCACCGCCGGGAAGGGTGGCTTCAGGCGTGGGTAGCCCCGCCGGCCCTCGAGCGATTCCATCAGCGCGCTCTCCTCGCCGCAGATATACGCGCCCGCGCCGCGATGCACGATGACTTCCAGGCTGTAGCCGCTGCCCAGGATATTCTGCCCGATCAGCCCGGCCGCGTAGGCCTCTTCGACTGCGCGCGCCACCTGGCGACCCGCGAGCGCCAGTTCGCCGCGCACATAAATAAAGGCCGTCGTGACACGACAGGCATAGCTGGTAATGATCACGCCCTCAAGCATCTGGTGCGGACTCTTCTCCATCAGCATGCGATCCTTGAAGGTTCCCGGCTCGCTCTCGTCAGCATTGCAGCATAGATAACGCGGCCTATCGTTCTTCGCGAGGAAGCTCCACTTCATGCCCGCCGGGAAGCCTGCCCCACCGCGCCCACGTAGACCCGACTGCTTGACTAGATCTACAAGCTCATCAGGCTGGTACTCTTTCAGCGCCTTCTCCAGTGCCTGGTAGCCCCCGTGCTGCCGGTAGCCGTCCAGGGTATCTATCCCAGGGACATCGATATTCTTCGTCACAATTAATTCTGTCATCAGGAAAATTCCTTCGTCTGTATAGGTACCCCTTATGACTCGTAGCGTGTGGCTTGCCTCGCCGTCCCTGTAACTCCCAGGACGGCGAGGCATTGTCGGCGGGCAAGAGGAGCCGAAGCCACGCGCTACGGGACGGCGGTGCCTCTGGCGGGTACCCTGTCTTCTTGCGGCTCAAGCTTCTTCGCGCTCAGTTCCCGGTTCCACTCGTCGATGAGGGCATCGATCATTTCCGGGGTCACGTTCTCCACAAACTCGTCGTTGGCCTGGAGTACCGGCGCGGTCCCGCAGGAGGCCAGGCACTCCGCTGTCTGCAAAGTATAGTTGCCATCGGCGGTGGTCTCGCCGCGTTTGATGCCCAGCCGTGCTTCGAACTGGCTCACCAGCGCGTCGCAATTGCGTAGGTAGCAGGAGATGCTGGTACAGACCTTGATGACCTTTCTTCCCGGCGGGCGCTGGAAGTACATCGTGTAGAAGGTAGCAACGCTCTCAACGTCGTCGAGGGTCATGTTCAACGCCTCGGCCACGCCTTGGAGCGCGTTGTGGTTGATATAACCTTCCTCCGCCTGCGCGATATAGAGCGCGGGCATCACGGCCGAGCGCCCTACCGGGTAGCGGGCCGCGAGGTCACGCATGCGCTGTTTTGCCTGTTCTGAAATCATCGATCAACCTCGCCAAGCACAATATCAATACTACCGATGGCCGCTACCACGTCAGCGAGGAAGCTACCTTCGATCATCGCCGGCAACGCCTGCAAGTTGGCGAACGAGGGGGCGCGCACATGCATGCGATACGGCCTGGCGCTGCCGTCACTCACGATGTAATACCCCAGATCGCCCTTGGACGACTCGGTGTGAACGAAGACCTCGCCCACTGGCGGGCGGTACCCCTCGGTAAAGAACTTGAAATGATGGATCAGCGCCTCCATGCTGCCGGTGATCTGCCACTTGGGTGGCGGCGTGACCTTAGGATTGTGGACGCGATAGGGTCCGGTTGGCAACCCGTCCAGGGCCTGCAAGACAATTTTGAGGCTCTGCTCCATCTCCAGCATGCGCACAAGATAGCGATCATAGACATCGCCCTTGGAGCCGACGGGGATATCGAAGTCGAATTTCTCGTAGCCGCTGTACGGCAGGCCCTTGCGGATATCCCAGGCGATGCCGCTGCCGCGCAGCACGGCGCCGCTGGTGCCGTAGGCAATGGCATCTTCCGGCTTCAAAACGGCGACACCCTTTGTGCGCTCAAGCCAGAGCTGGTTGTTGCTCAGCAAGTCGTGATACTCTTGCAAGCGAGCCGGGAAGATGTCGGTGAAGGCACGTACCATGGCTTCGAATTTGGGCGGCAGTTCGGCCTGTAGGCCGCCAGGGCAGATGTAGCTGGTCATCATGCGTACGCCCGAAATGTACTCGAAGACATCCAGAATCATCTCGCGCTCGCGCATGCAGTACAGGAAGACGCTCTGTGCCCCCAGATCGAGCGCGTGGGTACCCAGCCAGACGAGGTGACTGGCGATGCGCTGGAGTTCTGCCAGTAACACGCGCGTGTACTTGATCTTGTCGTTGATCTCATCCTCGATGCCGAGTAGTTTCTCAACCGCCAGCGCGTAGCCCAGATTGTTGCAGAGCGGAGCCAGATAGTCCATGCGGTCGGTCAGTACCAGCGCCTGGTGGTATGTTTTGTTCTCGGCGGTCTTCTCGATGCCGGTATGCAGGAAGCCGATATCGGGTACGGCCTTCACGATGGTCTCGCCCTCGATGGTCAACAAAAGGCGTAGTACCCCATGGGTGCTGGGGTGTTGCGGCCCCATATTGATGGTCATCGTATCGGCGCGCAACCCATCCTCCACTTCCCGGCTCTCGTTGATAGGATCGATAATTCCGCTGGTTCCTAAATGTGGTCGTTGCATAAGCAAGCCCTCTATCTCAATGCATGGGCCAGGCGCGCCGTGTGCAGGCGTGATTACTCGCGCCCCTTGATGGTTCCCGGCTCCTGAGTTTCAGAAATAGTGCTGCGGCTCTCGTTGAGTTCGCGCCCGCCCGCTGTGCGCAGGGTCTGGTTGCCCACACCGGCACCGGGATCAGTATCATAGGGCACCTGGCCGCCCCAGTGCGGCTCTGGCAGATCGAAGCCGGAGAGCGGGTAGTCTTTGCGCAGCGGATGGGTTGTCCAGTCATGGGGCATCATGATGCGGCGCAGGTTGGGATGGCCCGTAAAGGTGATGCCGAAGAGATCGTACACCTCGCGCTCATACCAATTGGCCGCCGGCCAGATCCGTGTCGCGGTTGGCGCGGCCGGATGCTCCTCGCCGCGCGCGCCAACGCACACTTTCAGGCGCAGCACGCTCTGCTGCTGAATGCAAAGCAGATGGTAGACTATATCGAAGCGTGGTGTGCGTTCGGGCCAGTCCACCGCCGTTATGGTCACCAGGAATGTGTAGCCCTGCTGCCTCTTTAGATAGTCGCAGACCGCTAGCAGATGTTCTGGTTTCAGTACAATGGTTTGCTCGTCGCGATAATCAATGGTCTCCACCACGGCCTGCGGGAACCGCTCGCGCACGGCCGCTAGCGCCAATACTGCAATCTTGTCCATGCTCTCTCGCCTTCCTCACCCTCGCTCCGTCTCCGCCGGCCCCGCCAGCTTCATGCCGCTGGCCTGTAGGGGATCGGGCGGGTTGGGGATGCCTTCGCGGATCTTGCGCTGTAGTTCATTCAGGCCGAAGAGCAGCATCTCGGGGGTTGGCGGGCAGCCGGGCACGAAGATATCGACCGGCACAATCTTGTCTACCCCTTGCACGATGGCATAGTTATTGAAGACGCCGCCGCAGGAGGCACAGGCGCCCATCGCGATGACCCACTTGGGTTCAGGCATCTGGTCGTAGATCTGCCGCAATACCGGCGCCATCTTGATCGAGCAGCGCCCGGCGACAATCATCAGATCAGCCTGGCGCGGCGAGGCGCGGAACACCTCGGCCCCGAAGCGCGCGATATCGAAGCGGTCGGCGCTGGCCGCCATCATTTCAATTGCGCAACATGCCAGCCCGAAGGTGACAGGCCACAGAGAAGAGCTACGGCCCCAATCGATTAGTTTGCTCACCTGGGTGGTCAGAATGCCAAAATCCCCGTCACGCGTGTGCATCGGCACCGCTCCGTGCTTGAGGCGAGGCGTCTGTGTGTTCGAGTAGGCCTGTACCGGCTCCCAGGGGTTCTTCAGTCCCATGTGAACGCCCCTTTTCGCCACACATAGATATAGCCGACCGCCAGGATCACCAGGAAGATCAATAATTGAATCAGTCCCAATAGTTTCAGTTGATGAAGCAGGACGGCCAGTGGATAGAAAGACACGATCTCGATATCAAAAGCAATGAATAGCATACCGGTCAACAGATATTTGACCGGGAAGCGCCGCTTCGGCGGCTCAATTTCCTGAATACCACATTCATACGGCGCCAGTTTCTCCGCTGACGGCTTCTTAGGCCCCAGGACCGCCGTCACCACCATGACCAGCAGGCCAAAGAGCACAGCTAGCGTTACCATAATGAAGATGGGGAGTGTTGTGCCCATACGCGGGTTCCTTTATATCTCTCTGTCCGAGGTACTAGGTTCGCTCAGTACCTGGTGTCATAAATACACTACCTCGCTAGTATGGTAGCACAGCCGGTCTATGCTGTCAAATAAATGTGACGCTTGTTACCAGTTCGCGTAGGAGCAAGCATGGGGCACGAGGGTGGATAGGGTATGACATTATGTCATGGCCAGCATGTCATCATGGCGCGTGGCGGGATCATGGCGCCCGCGAGGGGCGCCACTACACTTAGCACGTAGCGACGATCAAGGAACAGCATCCATGATGGTCGCGGACCATGGTGGCATGCCATCATGGCGCCTGCGAGCATCATGGCGCCTGCGAGGGGCGCCACTACACCTAACGCCTGGCAACGATCAAAGCCAGATGACCTGATTGCCCTGGCGAGGTTAGGTGTAGTGGCGTCCCTCGCGGGCGCCATGCTGTCGGGCGCGGGCGCCATGCCATTATTGTTGCTTATACTTACCTGGATTTTGTTGTTGTTTGAGTTTGAGTTTGATAGGATTATCGCGAATATACTGACGAGTGTCTTCTAATTCTCCAAAACGAATAGCGCGTTCATGAAAGCTACGCTGCCAGATCTGGGCGGAGCATTCCATATTGTTAGATCTAATGTGACGCAGCCACGCAACTGCGGCTAAGGATTTATACGCCCCTATAACAACCGTCAGCGGGGGCAGTTTCTCCTCGGTGTTATGTAACCAGATAATACAATGGATGTGATCAGGCATAATCACAAACTCATCCAGGGTTACATGAGGAAATCTTTCTGGCAATGCCTGCCAGGTTTCCATCAGAATTGCGTGCAGTTCAGGGATCTCAAACAGAGGCTCCGGCCGGCATGCACGCATGGTCACAAAATAAGCGCCGCCCCATGTATAATCACGATCAGGCAGACGCAATGAATGCCTTGTAAAACGCTGAGATCGCAACGGATCATATTTCATCTGTACCTATTCCCCTCTATACCACATATCCCCATGCTGTGCTTCATAATGCTTATCTGTGTATAATACACGATTTTCAATTTATTTGCAACGGTTTTCACAACGATTATGGCGCTGGTAGGAATCATAGTGATTGCGAATACCTTGATCTCCCACCGGTGCCATCACCATTGTGTGGATGCGTCGCCCACTGGCCAAACGTTATGTGTAGTGGCGCCCTTTGCGGGCGCCTGATGCCATCATGGCGCCCGCAAGGAGCGCCACTACACCTTACTTCTCAATCGGCGCGCCGATCAGGCTGCCCCACTCGGTCCATGAGCCATCGTAGTTGCGTACGTTTGGGTAGCCGAGCAGGTAGTGGAGCGCGAACCAGGTGTGGCTGCTGCGCTCGCCGATGCGGCAGTAGGCGATGACCTCTTTGTCGGGCGTGACGCCTTTACCTTTGTAGATGGCGCTCAGTTCGTCCGCCGACTTGAAGGTGCCGTCCTCGCGCACGGCTGTGGACCAGGGGATGCTGGCGGCTCCGGGGATGTGGCCACCGCGCTGCGCCCCCTCCTGGGGTATGTTGGCCGGCGCCAGCAGCTCGCCGCTGTACTCGGCGGGCGAGCGCACATCAACCAGGGCGATGTTCTCGGTTCCCACCTTGCTGAGCACCAAGTCCCGCAACGCGCGGATGTTAGTGTCGGGCTGCGCGGCGTGATATTGTGTGCGCGGGTAGCTCGGCAGCTCGCTGGTGATCTCACGCTTGTCGGCCAGCCACTTCACACGCCCGCCATCCAGCAGACGCGTATCCTGGTGTCCGTAGTATTTGAGCAGCCACAGCGCCCAGGCCGCGAACCAGTTGTTGTTGTCTCCATACAGCACGACCGTGGTGTCGTTGCTCACGCCGGCGCGGCTGAGCAAATCCTCCAGGTGCTCCTTGTCCACGGGGGCACGCACGACCTGGTCCTGTAACTCTTTCTGCCAGTTGAAGCCGACGGCGCCTGGGATGTGGCCCTGGTCGTAGCCCTTTGTGTCTACGTCTACCTCAATCAAACGCACCTTGGGATCGTTCAAGTGGGCCTGCACCCAGTCCGCGTCAACCAATACCTCGGGATGGGCATACCCTTTGTTCTCCGACATTCCTGCTCCTTTCATACTCTCACAAGAAAAATAGTTGGGTCATTTCTGACTTTGTTAAGCGACTTACTCAACAATAGTTTTCTATGTGGTGATAACACTAAAATGCGTGGATTTATTCCTGTTGGGTTTAGGTCAGGCCAGGTCGATCCGCGTAGGGGCGATGGCTTGTCTCGCCTGCGTAGCCTACGTG
>JALYVR010000299.1 GCA_030853145.1 Chloroflexota bacterium
GAGCTGGCAAGAGCACGCGCCTCCGTTCGCTTGTAATCACTCTTTCTCCGCGAGGAGGAGCATTTTTAGGGAGAATGCCCAAAACCTAGCCCTGCCTCCAGGTGATTATGAGATCGTCTCCAGCAGACTATCCCATGCATCTCTGTTATCAGTATCGGCAAACAGTCTGTACCGCTGCAGAAATTCCTCATCGCCCGCTAGATCCAGGCTTTGTAACGCTGGATAGACGAGGGGGTAGGAAACATCAAGGTTCAGTTCATCTCGCAGGCGCAGCACCTGCTCCTCGACGCGTGGAGGGAGATAGCTTCGGAATGCGAAGAAACCACCCAGGCTGACGGCGATCATCTCCTTAATATGCTCATCCTCCCGCTTGGTGTGGAAGTGAGGGCTTTGAGATTGGTACTGCTGGAGTAGCACATCGCCGGGGTACGTGTCAAACTGAGCGGCTTTAAAGAGAAAATCCAGGAGTTGGAAGGTTTCCACAGAGAAGCCAGAAGAAAAGCGCAACGCCTTGGCCGTCTGGATGGCCATGCCTTGCTCACCGGCGTTTGATGAGATGACCGGGTGGTTGTATATGCCAAACCATTCCTCCAGGATGCCCTGGAAGATGGGTGAGATCACCCTGGTGCAGCGCCCCAGCAGATTCTCTTCCAGTTTTCCGTTTTGTAACGAGGGCTTGGAGGCCCAGCAAATGCGGATATTGTGCAAAGGAGCAGTCTCTCTTTGCGGGTAGCCCAGGTTCGGAGAGCGTGCCGCGAGAAAAAGCCTGCCCATCGCCAATGTGTATTCTAACAGGGCGCAGGGAACGTGATTATCCGCGTCATAGAAGACCACCCACTGTGGGTAGCGTAACAGGCTGGCACACAGCGCTCCGATGTACATCCCCTCGCCCTTCCCGTTACGGACCCGGCCATCGTCCCCCAGGATGTGCGCTACCCCGTGATCCTGGAAGAAGCGTGCAACATGCTCGTCCTTCTGGTGGACCACGTAGATATTCTTATGGGATGTCAGGCGTGTCTGGATGCTGTATAGAATGTCCTGGGTATGCTGTTCCGGGCAGTTGGTTACAACAATAGTGGGACTGTTCGTGGGCAGGTACCAGAGAACTCCAAGGAGGGTCTCGATGCTCTCTGATTTGTGGGAGATCACAAAGGTTGTGTGAGCTAGAAAGTCTGCCATAGTGTGAAGTTTGTCTTCACCTAGAAGATGGGAAAACCTGACTGTGTCGATCAGCATCCTGCTTTTCCTTTCTTAAGAGAGGAGGTGGCCTGGTAATAGTGGAGTTCCGATAGTGACAACGTCCTGATCGCATTGATCATCGCGATTTTTTTACCTGGTCGTTGCGGCCTAGCAGGCTCCCCGACTATTCATGTATCATACTCAAGGATGTGTTTATGGATACAGGGGTTGCGCATTGGTTGAAAAGTACTAGGAAGCGGTAAAGAAACTATAACCAGGGTCGGAAGCAACCTGACATAAAAGTCCTGTTTCCTGCGTCATATGCAACACAATCTGTGAAGATAGCAAGGTGGCGGTTTATCTTCCGCCACCCTGGCTGCCGGGATAATAGCTGGCTCTTCGTTGCTGCTCTAGAAGCCGGTAGAGGTCGGCGAGCTGCTGTTCGATCTCGGCGTTCTGCTGCTCGCTGGCGGCGTAGAGTTGGGAGAGCAGTTCAGAGCGCTGGAAGTGCTCTGAAGCATGGTGGTGTAGCGAGGCGAGCTGATCCTGCTGCTGCGCGAGGACGGCCAGCATCTGTTGCTGCGCATTCTCCTGCGTCATTGCCTGCTCGCTTACCTGGTGAGAGAGCAGGGACATATGCTGCATGAGTTGTTCGCGCGTGCGGACTTCCTGCTCGGAGCGCGTTTTCTGCTCGTTCAGTTGCCCGGCTAAAGAGCTTACCTGCTGCGTGAGCTGGCCAAGGAGATGAGTATCCTGCTCACGCGCGATCTGCTGTTCCGCCAGTTGCATGCTCAATCGGAGAATCTGCTCGGCCTGTTGCTCCTGGGTCTCGATAGCTTGCTGGAGATGGGTGGTCAGGGTGGCGAGGTGCTGCCGTTGCTGTTCTGCTATTCGCTGCCAGCCTGTGTTGGTAGCCTGTGCCGCGAGTTCATCGAGGCGCTGCTCCAGTTCATTCTGCACCGTCACCGTCTGTGTCTGGAAGGCGGCAATCTCTTGCTCGAACGCGACCTGCTGCTGCGCGATAGCTTCATCGATTTCAGCGCGTTGTCTGCTAAGGACTGCCCGCTGTTGGGCCAGTGTGACAGCTATTTCCTTGCGCAGGTGCGCCAGGGCATCCTGTTGCTGTATTTGTTGGTCGGCCATGGTCTGCCGGAGGTTATCTGTTTCCATAAGTGGATGCACATCCTGCAATATATTTGTCCCTATCCCTTCTATCACATTGCTAGCAAGTATACGGCTTACATGGTGTAACGTCAACTATAGAGGGACTTGCTGTGAAGCCAGTGCGATACGATATGATATGCTTTGGTCAGCAGAGTATCGACCTGCCACTGACCAGCCTGCTACCAGCGTAAAACATCTGGCAGGTAGCAGGCTGGCGACGATATTGATGAATAGCTACACAGGAGTGAATAGCATGCTGGACACGGTGTACCTTAATCCACCATCTATATTACAGGAGATGGAAGACGCCACCAGAGCCATCGGTTTCACGATCGGCTCCGATTACCTGACAGGCTCATTGCTGAGGACACTGGCCGCCTCGAAACCCTCCGGGGCCTTGCTTGAATTGGGCACCGGCACCGGCCTGGGCACAGCCTGGCTGCTAGATGGTATGGACGCTAACTCCAGGCTCACCACCGTGGACCGCGACCAGCGCGCCCCGGCGCTTGCCAGGCGATTTCTGGGAGATGATTCACGACTCACATGTACAACGATGGATGGCGTGGCCTTCATCGAAGACGCCCGACGCCAGAGTCGTGTATTTGACCTTATCTTCGCGGATATGTACCCTGGGAAGTTTGAGTGGTTGGCTGAGGCCTTGCAGTTGCTCGCGCCGGGTGGCATATATGTGGTCGATGATCTGTTGTTTCAAACATCCTGGGCACCAGAGCATCTGCCTCAGGTATTTGCGCTGGTGCAGACACTTGAGCGCCGCGAAGACTTGCACATCACAAAGCTGAACTGGTCGACAGGGCTGCTGATAGCAGTCAAGAGAAAGTGAAGCCATTATATTTCTTATAGTCATAGATAGCCGTTGGTGATGTTTTAGCAGGGGAGCGCAAGAGATAGGGCTTGCGCGCCTGCTCAATCTTATCAGTAGGTGAAAGGAAGCTCTCATGGTTACAGACTCCGTATCTTATTGGCAACGTACCGTTCCAGGTTTCCAGCTTTCCACAGATATGCCGCACTCGGCGGATGTGGTAGTCATTGGCGGTGGGCTGTTGGGGGCTGCCACTTCCTACTGGTTGGCGCGAGCTGGCGTGCCTGTGGTGTTGCTTGAGCGGACAGCGCTCGCTGCCGGCGCGACCGGGCGCAACGGCGGCTTTGTGCGCGCGGGTCTCGCCGAGTCCTATCCTGATGCGGTTGCTCATCTTGGCCAGGAAACCGCGCAGGCCGTGATGGAGATTACGTATGCAAATCGGACCTTGTTGCGCCAGGTCTTGCACGAGGAAAACATCGCGTGCGACTACCGGGAACCAGGGGCGCTCAAGGTAGCCATCACTGAAGCGCAGGCAGAGCAGCAACGCCGGGAGGCTGAAGCACTGCGAACCACCGGGTTTCCTGCGCAGTGGCTTGAGCGCGCCCAGGTTCAAGATATGATCCAGACACCCCTGGGAGCAGAGATTCTTGGCGGTCGTTTCCTCCCAGAACAAGGTCTCGTGCATTCTGCCCGGCTCGTTCATGGCCTTATTGCCGCAGCGGTACGTCACGGCGCCCGCGTCTATCAGGCCGACGTGTATGAAGTAGCGCGCGATGGGCAGCATGTCCGCCTGCGCACCTCACAAGGAGATCTTTCTGTGCCCACTGTCGTGCTGGCAGTCAATGCCTGGACGAGTAAGCTGCTGCCAGACCTCACGCAGGTGATTATGCCAGTCCTCGAACAGATGCTGGCCTATGAGCCACTAGCGCCCATTTTCCCTGTGGCTCTCAGCGTAAAGATCCAGGAGGGGGAGTATATGCAGCAAACCCCTGCGGGCAATATCCTGATCGGGGGATGTGGCCAGGTGGCTCCAAACGCGGGGATGTGGGTCTGGGAAAGCGTGCCAACAGCCGTAGTACAGGAGGCCATTGAGCAGGTCTTGCCACGGCTCTTCCCGTCGCTCAAGCCACAGTTACATGTGATGCAGCGCTGGGCCGGGATATTGGGCTGTACGACAGACAGGCAGCCTATTGTTGATAACGCGCCAACTTTGCCAGGTGTGATGTTCGTAGGCGGATTTACGGGTCACGGGATGCCCTTTGGCATGCGCTTCGGACAGTTGTTAGCCACGGCAGTCACCAGTGGGTCCCTCCCGCCAGCCCTCAGCCCTTTCCGATTGGACCGTCCGTCGCTCAAGAGGTGGGAGCAGGTGTTAAGATAGCTTGCAAAGAGCCAGAAACAATTTCAAGTACGCCTTATGTGAATCAGCCAAAAAATTAGCCATCGAACCCCGTCGTGCTGCCGTAGCTAGCTACTAGTACAGCCACGCAGAAATAGCGTGGGGAGGGGAGGGTATGATAGAATACCCAACAAAATAAAGTGAAGGAGACCTCTTTCATGCCCTCTCCGCAAGCCAAGCTGCTTCATGTGAGCTCTTTGCAGCAGGAACTTCTGCAGCAAATGACCCAGCGCACCACGAGTGTCCAGAGACTGGTCAAACGATCTCACATCATCTGGCCGAACAGATCTGTAGCGTCTGTGAGGTCTATGAAGCGACTCCCGCACTTGCGGAGCAGGGAAAAGGGACCTTCTTCAAATACCCCCGCGGCTGAGTTGTGTCTTTGGAAAGAGAGATGATAGACTCACATGAACCTTCCTCGAGGTCGGAAAGGAACGTGCCAAAAAAGGAGAAGAAGAAGCATGCAGACCATGGCCCTGCGTCAAGCCCTGGTGACCCGGCTTGGACGCTTCCCTGAACGGGTTCCTCTTACTCCAATAGTTGGCCCGACGATCAATGAAGGAGCGTCTACTCGAGCGCTCATCACCTATGGAGTAGAAGCAGGTGAAAGGGTATCCGCGTGGTTGCTCATGCCTCAAGGAGCGACCCCACCAGGCGGCAGGCCCGCAGTACTAGCGATCCATCAGCATGCCAATCACTATGACCTGGGGAAAGCTGAGCCGTCTGGTCTGGCTGGGAACTCGATGTATGCGTATGGGCCGCTGCTCGCTTCTCAGAGCCTCGACGACTCAGAGTTGGTCTCGTCACTCGGCGGAATATGCTTTCGTCGCTTTCAAACAAAGCATATCAGCCTCTGGTCATCAAGACTCCCTGGGAATTTCTGCGAGGCTGTACTAGTTAGCCTACCCCCATCCCAGCAGGGCTTGAGCGTTACTCTCAAGTATGCGCTGCACATCGGCCGCGGGGAGTCCAGCGTTCTCTATATAGGTGACCGAGCGCTTATAGCCCTCGCCTCTCAGGTAAGGGAAGTCGGTGCCAAGGACGATGCGGTCGGCACCCAGGGACTCACAGGCGCAGTGCAGGGCCGGGATGTGGAAGTGGCCCACACTGTCGTACCACATACGTTTGGCCTGGACGCTGGGAAGTTCAGGCGTCACGGGATCGGCCATACGATACTGGTTGTCCAGGCGCTGTAGCAGCATAGGCAGCGCTCCGCCCAGATGGGTGTTGATGATTTTGATGCGCGGGTAGCGTATGGGGATGCCTCTAACGATGAGCTGCGTGATGGCGATAGTCTCCTCGATGGGAGCCCCAATCGGCCAGGTGAGCTTGTAGTCGTTGATCAGCGGCGAGCACGCGCCCGCGCCTGCCGGATGGATGAAGAGTATGCTGCCTCGCCGGTCAAGTTCCACATACAAAGGCTCGAATGCCGGATCGACGAGCGCGCGGCCAAGCACGGATGTCGTTATCGTGACGCCTGCCATGCCCAGCCCGTCGAGCGCGCGTGTCATCTCCGCCAGTGTCGCCTCCATGTGCGGCAAAGGTAGAGCGGCTAGCGCGACAAAACGCTTGGGATAGCGCCGCACGAGGTTGGCATAGAGGTCGTTAGCCATCCTGGCGCCCTCTATCGCGGATGCCTTGTCCTCGAAGGAAGGGAGTTGCGGTGAGACGGAGAGGAGTTGCATCTGGACATTGGCGGCCTCCATTAACTCAAAGCGTGCCTCCAGCTCACCCTGGCTGCCTCCCGCGCCCAGGTCGCGTGCCATATCGGTAGTATCGTTGCCGAAGCGCTGCAAGAGGTCGAGATACTCGTCAGGGAAATAATGGGCGTGGATATCGATACGCATCTTCTCGTTCCTTCCTAT
>JALYVR010000300.1 GCA_030853145.1 Chloroflexota bacterium
CATGAAGCTGAACCTGGGTCCCGGCAAAGGCAAGGATTTCGCCACCTCGCGCGGCCCCTGGCTGCTGACGCCGGATGAGCTGGCCATGCGCCACAGTGGCAGCGGCGCCAGTGAGCGCTACGACATGACGGTGCTGGCGCGCATCAATGGTCGCGAGGTCTCGCGCGCGAACTTCAATCAGATCTATTATAGCTTCCCGCAGATGATTGCCTGGGCCTCGCGCAACGTGCGCCTGCGCGCCGGCGATGTCCTGGGGTCCGGCACCGTCGGCACCGGCTGTATCCTGGAACTGGGTCCTGAGGTGCAGCCCTGGCTCCAGCGCGGCGATGTCGTTGAGATGGAAGCTGAGGGCATTGGTGTATTGCGAAACCGCATAGTCTAAGCATGGGAGGCACATATGCCAAGTTATCATCGTCTGGGGCAGCTCCCCCCAAAGCGGCATACGCAGTTCCGTAAGCCGGATGGTACCCTTTATGCTGAAGAACTCTTCGGGACCGAGGGCTTCTCGGGGAACTACTCTATTCTCTACTATACCTCTCCGCCCACGCGTGTCAAGAAGGTCGAGAAGTTCAAAGATGTGCGCATCGAGGAGTGGCTGCAGGAGGCTCAGTGCCATCATCACCTCAAGACTGCCGAGATCCCGCATGGCGGTGATGCCGTGCTCGGCCGTCAGCCGCTGCTGTTCAACAACGATGTCGTGCTGTCCGTGGCGCGCCCGACCGAAGAGATGAACTACTTCTATCGCAACGGCGAGTGCGATGAGGTGTACTTTGTGCATGACGGTCATGGTGTGCTGGAGACAAACTTTGGTCTGCTGCCCTATCACGAGGGCGACTACATCGTGATCCCGCGCGGCACCACCTTCCGCTTCGATCTCGCCGCCGATAGCCCCGATACGCGCTTCCTGGTGATCGAGGCGCATGGCACCATCGAGCCGCCCCACCGCTACATCAATAAGAACGGGCAACTGCTCGAACACGCCCCTTACTACGAGCGTGACATTCGTCGTCCCGAAGAGCTGGTGACGCATACTGAGCGCGGCGAGTTTGAGGTGCGTCTGAAGGTCGGCAATACCATCTCCAGCTACTGGTATGACCACCACCCGTTGAACGTCGTGGGCTGGGACGGCTACGAGTATCCCTGGATCTTCAATATCGCCGACTTCGAGCCGATCACCGGGCGCATCCACCAGCCGCCCCCTGTCCACCAGACCTTCCAGGGTCCCAACTTCGTCGTCTGCTCGTTTGTCCCGCGCAAGCTGGACTATCACCCGCTCTCCATCCCCGTGCCCTACAACCACAGCAACATCGATAGCGACGAAGTGCTGTACTATGTCAGCGGCAACTTCGGCAGCCGGCGCGGCATCGAGCGTTCGTCGTTCACACTGCACCCGCGCGGCATCCCTCATGGCCCGCACCCCGGCACCGTCGAGAAGAGCCTGGGGGCTGAGAGCACCGATGAGCTGGCGGTGATGGTCGACACCTTCTACCCGCTCAAACTCACCGCGCAGGCCCGGTCCTTTGATGACCCAGCCTACCCCTATAGCTGGCTGGATTAACCCCGCTCTGGCGCGAAGACCTCTCTATACAAGGTCTTCGCGTCAACAATTACGGAAGTCTTATGAGGTGCTGGCCCCGTTGCTCAAGCTCTGGTTGGCCTCCTCAGTGCTCTGAGCCAGCGTCAGCATAATGATCACATGCTGCAAGGTCAGCGGATCATGGACATGCTCCAGTAGTGCTTTTGCCTGAGGCAGCAACGCTGGGAAACGCGCTTCGACAATATTGAGCACCACCTGGGTTAATGTCTCCTGCCGCCCCTCCTGCCGGCCTTCCTGTAAGCCTTGTTGTAGCCCTTGTTGTAAGCCTTGTTGTAAGCCTTGTTGTAGCCCTTGTTGTAGCCCTTGTTGTAACCCTTTCTCGAGGCCTTGAGAAAGGCCTTGAGAAAGGCCTCTCTGAATCGTTTCCTGGTAGACCCAGGACTCTGTCAGAATATCCTCGTACATTGCGAACCTCCTCTCGAGCCACTCTTTTTCGCTGGAGTCCTTAAATACCAGCGCCGCAATCGAAAAAGCAATCCATAAAAGTTTGAGCTGCCTATGGGCGAGCAGCCCATCGATCATTGACTCCACTACTTCGTGCCGCGCGCCGTTGCGCGTCAAAGGGAGCAAAGGCAAAAGCCCCGGCAAACCTAAGTTGACTATGTGCTTCGCTTCCATCTCCCACAACTTGATGGACCCAAAGTGAAAGATCAGGGTAGTCTCGTCGGCTTTTCCTATCGGTGCGCTCCATATTAGAGGCGACGAGGCCACCCTGCCATCATTGCGCAGATAGATCACAAAAGAACGTACTGGCAGGTTGTACTGCCGTCTGGCCAGCACATTATATTCTAGCAGCCGCTCTGCCATCACCGCAACTTCGCTTGTGGATTGAAGCTCCAGGTGCAGCAGCAACAATTTTCCTCGTTCGCTGATCTCATAGAGCAGATCGGCGTGAATATCCTGGTGGTGCAGTTCCGCCTCGGCTGGTATATTCTTGACACAACTGGCTCCCGGCGCGAGCAGAGCCACAAAATCTTCAGGGACAGCTTTGACCAGGCGTTTCAGCCCGCTGTCCCAGGAACCTGGCATATCTCTATCCTCCCTTGCCACATTAATCCAATAGCAACAGTATAACACAGCTTAAATAGTTTGGCGACAAGCAGTCGTATAAGATGATTGCACAAAGGCCTCCCGATTTTGAAGGGAGGCCCCTGTAACTAAACGCTTGTTAAATGTGCTTAACGAGCGCGGAAGAGCTTGACGCGGCGGTATGGCTCTTTGCCGCGGCTGCGGGAGAGCAGGTTGTAGCGAGTGGCCATCTGGTGCTGGAGGCGGCGCACGTAGGCGTTCGCGGGCGCTAGTTCGGCCGTGGTCAGTCCCTTGTTCAAGAGCTGATGAATGGCGTCCTCGGTCTCCAGCAGAGCGCGCTTCGTCACAGCATCGTCGCTGTTGACATTCACCTCATCGCCGACCTCCTCCTCCTCCTCGTCTTCGGTAGATTGCTCAATCGGAATATCGAAGATGTGGGCCAGCGCGTGCTGCATCTGGGTGATCGTATTGTTCTTCAGAATGATAATCGTCTTGCGCTGCTGCTCTGCATCCTGCAGGCGCTCCGGCTGGCGGCGATAGTAGTTCTTCAGCGTGATCACAGCATCGGCCTCGCGCTGATCCTTCGTGATGATAATCGGGACGCGCAACTGGCGTGCCGACTGCTCCAGGCGGTCGCGGTTCACTCCGAAGGGATAGATGCGCATGGTCTTCATGATAGAGGCAAGCTCCCCCGGCTCCTGAGGCTGGGGCATGCCCTTCGTGTCATTGATCTCGGTATAGTTCACCGGCACCAGCGTTGAGACGCCGCGTGTGACATCGGCGGGGGCTGTGCCGGTAGGGGCAAGCGTGCGCATCTGTGCCCGCCCGCCTGTGCGCGCGCGGTCGCTGCCGCCGCCATGGCCACGAAAGTTCTGCGGCCCGACCGGGCGCATGCCCCAGTTTCCGCCGGAGGCCCGCTCAAAGCCGGTATTGTAGTCAGAGGAGTGGCCTGTGGAGCCGCCGAAACTGTTCACACCCCAGGCAGGCACATCCATGCCGCCAGCAGTGAGCCGGCGCACGCTAACGCGTCCCGTCTCTTCGTCACGGGTGCGCTCCTCAGCGGTAATCGCCTGCCCGCGCAGCATGCTATCTACCGTGTCTGCTACATCGCGATGCACGACCAGCTCTTCCCAGCTTTGCTGCTCCACCACAACATCAAAGGTCGGAGGCGCCTTACGCTCAAGGATACTCTTCTGCGTGTGCCGTCGCCGTGCCTCTTCGTCGCCAAGGGTTACCGTCTGGATGCCGCCGACAAGGTCGGAGAGTGTCGGGTTCACCAGCAGGTTGCCCAGCGAGTTGCCGTGGGCCGTGGCGACCAGTTGCACGCCGCGCTCCGCGATAGTGCGGGCGGCCGCTGCCTCCAGCTCGGTGCCGATCTCGTCGATCACAATGACCTGAGGCATGTGGTTCTCCACGGCCTCGATCATGACCGCGTGCTGTTCCACCGTGCGCGCCACCTGCATGCGCCGCGCGCGACCGATACCCGGATGCGGAATATCGCCATCGCCAGCAATCTCGTTGGAGGTATCGACTACCACCACCCGCTTATTGGCCTCGTCCGCCAGGACACGCGCTATTTCACGCAGCAGGGTAGTTTTGCCCACACCTGGCCGACCAAGAATCAAGATGGATTGTCCCTGTTCGACAATATCGCGGATCAACGCGATGCTGCCGAGCACGGCCCGGCCGATGCGGCAGGTCAGGCCTACCACACGTCCCTTACGGTTGCGTAGCGCGCTGATACGATGGAGAGTACGCTCAATCCCAGCACGATTGTCGTCGCCAAATTCACCGATGCGCTCGACCACGTACTCCAGGTCGGCGTAGGTCACTGGCTGTTTACTTAGGATCACCTCCCCTTCTGGGAACCGGCCCTCGCACTGGCGTCCGAGGTCCATTACGATCTCCAGCAGTTCGCTTCGGTTGTCGAGCCGATTGACCGCGTCGTGGATGCTGGGCGGAAGAGTGTCCAGCAGAGCCTCTAGATCGTCAGTGATCGCATTGTACATAGGCAGTTTTATCACCTCATTGTTTGACGCGAATTGGCCGTCCCCAGGCCTTTCACGCCGTAGACTACTCGCTGTTCCAGTGCGGGGACCATGCGCTGCCGTGTAGCTAGCAAGGCCATATGGCGCACGAGCAAAACCTTGGTCGAGACATGCTCAAATCCACTGGTACGCAAAGTAGTGATAACTGCGGACTCGTACTCCCGCACCTGGCAATAGATGGGGCGCACGCTTCCTTCCCAAAGGCGCTTGATGCCGAACTGCACGAGGTGATCGCCAAGTTCAGCATGCTCAGGATGAACGATAAGAGAGAGCTGGTGCGAGGCCGCCCCATATCCTGGGCGGATCTGTAACCAGGCCCCTAAACGCACGCCAAGGTCACACACATAGTTTTCGCTGCCGCGCGAGAAAGGGAAGGGCAACTGACCCAGTGACCCGACGTGTAGTTTCGCATATTCTTCGCTGCTCTCCAGCAACTCCGCCATCTGTACCCGTTGCGGGGTGACGGCGCGATAGAGTTGGTGCAGCCCCCAGACATGGTGACGGTTCCAGCGGCGCAGCGAAGGGATCGCGCCAGCATCGGCTGCTAGCCCTGCTCCCATTGTGGTCTCAGCGGGCGCATATATGTAGCTAAGCTCGCGCGCGTAGCGTTGAAACCCTGCTCGTAGAAAGAGGTCCATTTCCGGTGCCTCGTCCTCAACCCTGGCGAAGACGCGCAACATGCCATGCATAGAGGCCATCTCCAGGACGTATTCCAGCAGCGCGTTCAGCACATCCTCGCTGGCCAGAGTGTGGTGCGCCATGGAAGCGAGGTACGTCAGGTCCCACATGGTGCGTGATGGCCGCTCGCGCACCTGGGCAAAGCCCAAAATGTGCCAGTGATCTTCACAGAGCCAGGTGCGCGAGATCGGGTTCAGAGGAAAGATATTCCGCAGGATAGGAGGCAAGGAAACACGATTCTCTACAGGTTCGAGCCAACACACAAAATTCGCGAACTCGTGCTGCCTGCTACGAGCACGACGATCAATTGCGTAGATGATGCCCGGAAGATCGACATAAGGTACCGGTCGTATCATCCAGTGCTCCCGCATCATGTGGGCGGTGGGGAGGCAGGGCACCCGCGAGGGATACCCCTACACATTAACCTAGCCCCTACGCTATGATGCTCTGTACTATGCGGAGAAAGTAGTGATGGAAGCGTAGATCTCCTGAAATCTCCGGGTGAAATGCGGTACCTAACAAGGCTCCTTCACGGACAGCGACGATCGTGCCATCGTCGAGCGTCGCCAGGATCTCCACCTGCGGGCCAACCGATTCAATGGCGGGTCCACGGATGAAGAACGCGTGGAATGGCGCTTCCCCTAGTGCCGGTACCGACAGATCAGTCTCAAAACTTTCCCGCTGACTGCCGAATGCGTTCCTACGGATACGGATATGCATCGCCGCCAGTAACGGCTGCCTGGCGAGTGCATTGTCCGTCTCTCTTGCCAATAAGATTAATCCTGCGCAGGTTCCCCAGGTGGGAAACCCTTCCTCTATCTTCTGTCTTAACGGCTGGTCCAGGCCATATTCGACCATGAGTTTGCCGATGGTGGTGCTTTCACCACCTGGTATAATTATACCATCTAATTTCTCTAGCTGCTCAGGGAGTTTTACGGCCCTGGCATCTACGCCCAGGTCGGTCAGCGCCCTCAAGTGCGCGGCGAAATCGCCCTGTAATGCTAATACGCCAATCCGTGGCTTGTGGTTGTAGTTTTCTGTTTCCATTGTTCTTATCCCAGGAT
>JALYVR010000301.1 GCA_030853145.1 Chloroflexota bacterium
CTCCAACCCCGCCTCCAGCGCCTGCACATCGCGCTCCAGAACGGCGCCCCGCAGCGCGGCGGCCAGGGCCGCAGGGTCGTCGGGTAGCCCCAGGAGGATGTTCTGCTTGAGCGTCTCGCTGAACAGGCGCGGCACCTGCGCCGTGTACGCCGCGCGGGGCGGCACAAAGAAGGAAGATGCGTCGTCCACGACGTGGCCGTTCCAGCGGATCTCGCCCGCCTCCTGGGGCAGCAAGCCCAGCAGGGTCTGCAGGAGGGTGGTCTTACCCGTGCCGACGCGCCCGGTTACCACCGTCAGGGTGCCGCGCGGCAGGCGCAGGTCCACCCCGGCGATACCACGCCCCGACTGTGGATGGTGATAGGTCAGTCCCCGCGTCTCCACGAGGATCAATGGATCAGTCGCGCTATGTGCTGGAGGTGGCACATCGGGCAGGGGCCCACGCAGGTGCAGCGGGGAGTGCGCCACCAGCGCGGCCGGCGGAGCGCCACCCAACAAGACGCCCATGCGTGCGAAAGCGACACCGGTCTGCCGGTAATGGGCCAGGAACTTGCCAAGCCCGCTGGTAAAGTCGGCAATGAAGCCCAGGTACGAGACAAACAGGGCAAAGTCGCCCACCGTCAGGCTGCCGCCGCGCAGGCTGCCGGCGGCCAGTAGCATGATCAGACCCGTGCCCACGCTCACTGTGGTGGTCGTGATGGCGTCGAGAGCCTGCGTCGCCACGCGATCAGCCAGCATGGTTGTACGGCGCTCCTCGTTCAGCCGGCGGAAGCGCGCCACGGTTCGCTCTTCGGCGCCAGCGGCCTGCAGCGTCTGCACCGCCGCCAGGATATCGCCGATGGCTCCGGTGACCTGGCTGCTGGCCTGACTGCTGGCTGCACGGTAGCGGCCCAGCACGGTGCTCGCTCGCCGCGTGACTATCGTTACGACCACGAGGGGCAGGATGGCGACCAGGGTCATGCGGGCGTCGATATGCAGGAGCAGCAGGAACGCCCCTATAGCAAACAGGCCCTGGCCCACAATCTCGTCGGACCAATCCATGTTATCCTCGCCATCATAGGCATCGTCGCGAAAGCGGCTGATGGTCTCGCCTATGGAGTAGGGCAGAGCATGGGCGCCTGGCCGGTCCAGGATGTGTCGCAGCAGGTTGCGGCGCAGCAGCCCGCTCATCGTGAACCGCATGAGGATTTCGACAAAGCCGGCGGTGAGCAACACGGCCACACGGCTCACGGCGAGCACTGCCAGCAGCACGACCAGTCCCGTCGTGCCACCGGGCAGATGTGCCTTGCCAGTGAGCGTATCGAAGAAGGCGCGGGCGATCAGCCCCACCAGGAGCGCCGACGCGTTGAACGCGCCCCACAACACCGCGTGAAGCAGGTAGAGCCAGGGCTTGTAGCGGGCCATTTCTATCATGTAGCGCCAGGTCGGGAGTGGCTTCATAGGGAGACCTCCTCAGTGGTGACTCGCAGCAACTCGGCAAAGCGCGAGGTGGGGTCGGCGGCGAGGGCCAGTCGCGGCCCGTGCTCGCGCACCTGCCCGTCCTCCAGGACCAGGATGTCGTCGGCGTAGGCGACCGTGGCCAGCCGGTGCGCCACGATGATGCCGGTACGGCCTGCGAGCAGCCGACCCAGCGCCGTATGCACCAGGCGGTCCGTGGCCGGATCGAGGCGCGAGGATGGCTCGTCCAGGATCACCAGGTCGGGGTCGCCCAGCAAGATGCGCGCGCAGGCCAGCATCTGTGCCTGCCCGGCGGAGAATCCGGCGCCGCCGGGCCCCAGCGGGGTGTCCAGCCCGCGCGGCAGCTCCCGTAGCCAACTAGCCAGGCCCAGGGTCTCCAGCACGGCGCTCAGGCGCTCATCTGGCACGCTCTCGTCGAAGATGGTCAGGTTGTCGCGCACGCTGGCCTGGAAGAGGTGTACCTCCTGGGTGACCAGACCGATGCGCGGGCGCACCGCCGCGAGGCGGACCGCCCGCAGGTCCACGCCTCCCAGGCGCACGACGCCGGCCAGGGGATCGTAGAAGCGCAGGAGGAGCCGCGTCAACGTTGTCTTCCCGCTGCCTGTGCGTCCCACCACGCCCAGCACGCGGCCCGGCTCCAGAGACACGCTAATATCGCGCAGGACCGGAGCGCCTTCCGCATAGCCAAATGAGACGCCGTCCAGCTCCATGGCTAGCGGGCCTGGCGGCAGCGCGACGCCGGGGCCATCGCTCACGCGCGGCGCCGTACTCAGGAGCGCCTCGACACGGGCCATGCTGGCGTCCGCCTGCTGCAGGTCCTGCACTTCATTGCGGATCTGCTCGGTCGGCTGGCTCAGCATCTCAGTACACTGAAAGATCAGATAGACGGTGCCGATGGTCAGCGTGCCGGCCTTGAACAGCATGGCACTCAAGGCAAAGGCGACCGCCGTGCCAAGCGCAAACAGTCCCAGGCTGGTAGCGCTCAGGCTGTAGCCCCACATCTGCGCCTTGCGCGTCACGGCCAGCCAGGACCGCATCACCTCGGCGCAGCGGCGCAACACAAACGCGCCAGCCCCGCTGGAGCGGATATCCTCCAGGCCGGCCAGGTATTCGCCCAGGAAGCCATAGAAATCGGCGCTGGCCTGGCGCTCTGCGGCCCAGGAGGGTGAGGCAACGGCGCGGATGCGCAACATGGCGGTCAAGGCCAGCACGACAAAAACGCTCATCACCAGGCCTACCCACCAGTCCACGTGATAGAGCAGCGCGAGCACACCCACCAGCAAGACGCCGTTGCCGAGGACATAGACCACAAACCGGGAGAAGAAGCGAGCCAGGGTGGCCACGTCACCATCTACCCGCTCGATCAACTCGCCCGGCGTATGGGCTGTGTGAAACGTGGCGTCCAGCCGCAGCAGGTGAGCGACAAGGTCGGCGCGCAGCGCGTTGGTGGCCGCCCAGCTCACATTTTCGGCCACGTAGGTTTCGGCGACAGCCAGGCCCTGTCCCGCCAGGGCCAGGCCCATGGTCAGCAGCGCCAGCACGACCAGATCGCGCAGAGCCCCACCAGAGGTGGCCTGGTCGATGAAGTAGCTCGCCACCAGCGGTGTGACCACCTGCACGCAGATGGTGCCACACAGGATCACAGCCAGCAGGCCCATCTGCGGCCCCAGTGGCCGCAGATAGTGGGCCAACAACCGCCAGTAGCGGTTCAGCGTCTGAAAAGGGTGCATAGGAACCGAATGTACAGACATCTATTTTTTCTTCCTTCGCTCAAGAACTTTGCAGGTACATTGTGCGGAACATAAGCACACACGGTATGAGCGTGCAGCCTAGCTCTGCTCGCTAGCAACAGAGGATAGCCCGATAGCCCACGCTGGGGTAAGGCTATGTGTGGTGGAGAGTGGTGATGCTGAACGGGAGGCATTTGCTGCTGCATGCGACAAGCAGGCAAGCAGAAATAGCCCTGTGAGGCGAAGCGGGCTGGTGGTCAAGAGCGAAAAAGAAGTCTACAGAAGAGAGGAGTCCCTCTCTAGAACCTATCTAAGGAAGAGTCTGGTCGCACTTATAGCGAAATCATCGCGATGACCCGCACGAAAACGACCGTGTTCAGTTGTAGACACAGCTCACTTCGTTTAGCAACACCTTAACTGTGGTTGAATGCATGATGAAATGATACCTCCGAAAACAAGATAGACAAATAATAACCCGCGCTTGCCCGAAAGTCAAGCCTGCGCATGCCCGGTCCGCGTAGGGGCGCGCCAGGCCACGCAATGGCCCACGGACTTCGAGGTCATGCTTTTCCTCTTTGTTCAAGCACTTTCATTATATGAACAATGGTCTGTTGAATATGGTGGCGCACTGCGCTAATGGCACGAGCCGGATCGTTAGCCTGGCAGGCGGCAAGGATCTCGCGATGCTCCGTGTCGAGACGCTGCGCACCTTTGGGAACGTCGGCGGCTGCATACAAATGGTTGTAGGCGATGGAGACATTGCGCAATTCCTCAATCATCGTGACCAGCCGTACCCGTCCCGAAAGGCGATACAATCTCACATGGAACTGTTGATTCCGCTCAACATAGAGCACGGTATCATTGGTGGCATGCATCTCATCGAGGATGGCAACAAGTGGCGGAGCATCCTGGGCCTGAAAGTGTTCGGCGACTTTCTCGACGGCCAACATCTCCAGTGCCATACGAATTTCATAGTGCTCGACGAGGTCCTGGATGGTAGGTAAGAAAACCGTGACGCCTCGATGGGGATCGATCTGCACCAGGCCATCACTTTGAAGCAGCCCAAAGGCCTCGCGCACGGGAGTCGTACTCACACCAAAGCGCTGAGCGGTCTCAATCTGGGGCAGTCTGGTCCCTGCCACAAGTTGTCCCGTGACGATCTCGTGCCGGAGAGCAGCCGCGATCTGCTCCGCTATCGTGAGTTTTGTGAGGATAGTATTGGTGCTGCCCTTTCCTATTCGTCCCGTCGAGTTCATAGGCTCTGTTCTCTCTCTTGACAAATGTATTATATATTATACATAATATATAGCACTATAGCATACTTTGTCCAGGGCAGCGCATGCTGAGAGGGGGGTTGCCAATGATATACTATCACAGACTGATAAGCAAGTTTGTCTTCTCGCCCGCTGAACAGGGCCATTGAAAAGTCAGCTCGCTCTTCGTAGCTGCGCGATACACTCGCGCAGCTACGAAGGACGAACGACTTTTCAATGGCCCTACCCGCTGAAAGCAAAGCACCTCTCTGGCGGGATGTGTGCCGTGGGAAGACTATGATTGATCGAGATAGCATCTCAGTGTGGAAAGAGGAACGAAGTCATGCAACTGGTTAGTTACCGCATGCAAGGTCATATGGATGGAAGCTGGCGTGCGGGTATAGAACACGAAAACCTCGTGGTAGATGTCACGAAGTTCTGGCACGATGGTGGCCATGAGACGACGACAAAACAGCTCCTTGCTGCTGGACCTGCAACTGTGAGCGAGGTCTTCAAGCAGGCTAGCGAGACACTTAACGCTGGTCCTGATGCGCCAGGAGTATTCCAGGCCGCATCCGTTGAACTTGGGCCACCGGTACCCGATCCCGATAAAATCATCTGTATAGGCATCAATTATGCCGAGCATGCCAACGAGGCAGGGATAGCTCAGACAGAGGTACCAGTCTTCTTCGCCAAGTTCCGCAATAGCTTAACCGGTCCGACCAGCCCTATTCTCTTACCCAACGTGAGCAGCCAGATCGATTATGAAGGGGAATTAGCAGTCATCATTGGCACACGTTGTAAAGAGGTTTCTGAGCAGGAGGCACTCCAGTATGTAGCTGGCTATAGCATCATGAATGACGTGAGTGCGCGCGACTTGCAAATGCAAACTAGCCAGTGGATAGCTGGCAAAGCCCTGGATAGCTTCGCGCCAATGGGACCAGGGATGGTGCTGGCATCTGCTATTCCCAATCCCCAGGCGCTCCAGCTCACCACCAGGGTCAATGGGCGGGTAGTCCAACACGCCAGCACTGCCAGTATGATCTTTTCGGTAGCCAGGGTCATCGCGTTCCTCAGTTCTCTGATGACGCTGGAGCCTGGGGACATCATTGCGACGGGCACTCCATCGGGCGTGGGGTTCAAACGTACGCCTCCCCTCTTTTTGCAGGCAGGGGATGTCACAGAAGTCGAGATCGAAGGCATTGGTCAGTTGCGCAATCCTGTGGTGGGTGTTCGCACGTAAGTACTGGTAAGAGTAGGGGTGAGCGTATCGCGCTGTAGAAGCAAAACAAGAGGTGGGTCCATCTCGCTGCCGAGACGAGTCTCATTGAAGAGATGTCTCTCATCTCAACACCATGAGAGAGGAGAAAAGGCATGTCACACGTATCTAAGGACACGGGCATCATTCATCCTACCTTGCACCACATCAACCTGAAGACGACGCGCCTGCAAGAGATGATTGAGTGGTATGGCACAGTGGTGGGCATGAAGCCAAACTACTACTTTCCAGGTGGCGCCTGGCTCACCAATGACGAGGCCAACCGGAAATTCACCAGCGTGCCTATGGTGGCGAGTTTAAACCCTCTGGCCCTCTGGACCTGCATGTGCCGCTAGGCGATCCACGCTCTCCTCTGTAGTCGTGATGACATATGGAGGGCGACCCACAAGGGCGCAACACCTTACCCATGACCCTGGGCAGCATTTGTCCTCGAAGTGAATACGAGGCGCGTGTATTTTGTTGTAGTCTATATGGTCTTGAAGCCATTATGAGTCATCCCGAATTTTTGAGGAGCCTGAAAAACTCCTTGTGCGGGGTTCAAAGGGGCGGCCGCCCCTTTGGGGGGGATGGGGTCTCCCCATACTCTCCCTCTCCCGCCCCGCCTGCGGCGGGGCGGGAAGAAAAAGAGGAGGAGTGGGGACACCCCACGCCCCGGCAGAGGGCGGTCGCCCTCTGCACTCCTGCTGGGAGAACAC
>JALYVR010000302.1 GCA_030853145.1 Chloroflexota bacterium
ATCCCGAAGAGATGCCGCCCATGCAGCAATAGCGTGTGCTAAGAGGTAGTAAGAGGATTTTCCGTGGCCATGTCCCCTTTTATGGCCCTTAGCCGTGTAGAGGATGGATGGGTATTGGCTTCATCCATTTACCAGAATTTTAGGGTATCTGAAGGGAGCGGGATATGGCAGTAGTAGAACCAACCGCTGTTGTGGGTATCTTTACCGAGCGTACAACCGCTGAGAACACCATTCAGGATCTTCGGCAGGCCGGCTTTAGCGATGAGTGCATGGGATTCATTATGCGCGATACTATATCGCCCATTGACGGCCAGCTCGCTCCTGAGGTGAAGTCCGGGCCGGATGCTACCACCAGCGCCGTCACCGGCGGCGTTGTTGGGGGCTTGCTGGGTGCGGCCGCCGCGTTCTTGATCCCCGGCCTGGGCCCCGCCATCGCCGGTGGTGTGCTGACAACCCTGGGCGGCGCTGCTCTGGGCGCTGCCACCGGCACTGTGGTGAGCACACTGATAAGCATAGGTATACCTGAAGAGGAAGCTCATACCTATCAGCAAGCATTCGAGTCTGGTCACGCCATCGTGATTGTGCAGGCTGATGATCGCTACCAGGACGCCTTTCAGATTATGCGCCAGCGCCAGACGGAAGAGACCGCTATGCTCGTTCCCGCGCCTGAATCACATGAGACGCAGGAATTGGTAGCGCCTGTGCCTCCTTCTGCACATGCCGAATCGCGCGAAACGCAGGCGCTAGAGACGCTGGCCCCTTCTCCCTCAGATGCGCATCCAGTAAGCCAGCAGGAAAGCCATATATCGTCTGAATAGTACCATTGTGCTGTTTGTTTGACGAGGGCACCTCAACGTACGCTATACTACCATCTAGAGATATTCAGATGAGTAGAGCGTATTTGTTTAGTGAGGTGAGTGCGTGCTATCGGCTGTTGTGGCAATAATAATCTTTTGTGTGCTTGTGTTGCTGGCTATTGGCGTAAGTATGATCAAGCTGCGCAAGTATTGGTATCAGAAGCCTGCGCCCGATCCCCTTGACCGTCATGTCACCATGATTTTGCATATGCAAGACGGCGTTGTAGTGGGCGTAGAGAAGCCAAAACATGAACCCAGGTTTACATTACCTACTTCATGGTATAGCCGTTTCCGCGTTATTGTCTCGCTGGGTTTCCTCGCCATGATCCTGGTCACGCTCTTTGTTCAGAGCGGCCTGGCCGATGGGGCCATCAAAGACATTTCGCGCAGCTTGAGCCTGTTCACTAATGCGAACATCCAGGCGACCGACCTCCATACGGCTGCCCATCAGATGCCTGGCCTGGCCTCCCAGCGGCTCACGCGCGTCTACCAGCTTGATCCGGCTCAATATGCCTCCCAGCAAGAGTATAGCACCTGGGCCTACGGCGCCTGTTCCGCGGCTGCAATGACCGAGATTTTTGATGCCTATGGGCGCACGTACCGTATCACCGACGTTCTACAGGTTGAGTCCCGCATTGGGGATATCACACCGTCGGATGGGTTGCTGAGCCCCGGTGGGATCGCCCACACGGCCGCGCAGTTTGGCTTCCAAACCGATTGGGGCACGAACTGGCCCCTCTCTCGCGTCATTGATACCGCCAATCAAGGGTCACCCGTCATTGTCGATTTCCCGCCTTATAAGTATGCCGGAGGCCACATCCTGGTCGTTATCGGCGGCAACAGCACGACGGTCTTCCTGGCTGACTCGTCCTACTACAACCATCGCGCCCTCTCGTATGCCCAATTTATGGGTTGGTGGGATGGCTATGCCGCTGTCGTGACACCGATGTAACTTCCTCGTTCCCTTGACGCCTCCCGCCGGTGAGTGCTATAATCCGGCGTCCGTTATAGATCGTTCACGCGGGAGGAGACCGATGAGCACACACGATGCTACACAGGCAACCCAGGGATCATGGTCACAGCCGGTACGCGTCATCAAGCCCCATCAATTCGATGCCAACACGCCGCAAACGCTGGGAATGGCGCGCGTGGCCGCTGTCTCGCGCGAGCTGGCCGGCTCGCGGGGCATCTGGGCGGGCATCACCGATGTCGCGCCCCATGTCGCCAGTGGCAAGCACCATCATGGCGAGCTGGAGACGGTGATCTATGTTGTCTCGGGTCACGGGAGGATTCGTTGGGGCGATCAATTGGAGTTCGAGCAGGACGTTGAGCCGGGCGACTTTATCTACGTGCCACCTTTTGTGCCGCACCAGGAGATCAATCCCTCCGCCGAACCCTCGCGCTGGGTGATCGTGCGCAACTCACAGGAGCCGGTCGTCGTGAATCTCGAACCGCTGGATGCCACACAGCAGGCGGCCAACGAAGCTACACATGGCAGGTAACCTTCCACAGAAATGCGCACGAACCTTGTAAGCAAAGGAGCGTGGTACCATGACTGCGAGCGGCAATAGAGGCATGATGGGGCATCTCGCCAACTTGAACGAGGAGCGCCGCACGCTCCAGGAGACGGCGCGCCAGTTCGCTATGCAGGAGGTGCTGCCGCTGGCGAACGAGCTTGACCCCCTGAAGCAGGATATACCCGACGAATTGATACGCAAACTGGCCGCTCTGGGCTATTTCGGCATCATGATCCCGCGCACATATGGCGGCCTTGGCCTGGGCGTCTTCGAGTATTGCCTGGTCAGCGAGGCGCTGTCGCGCGCGTGGATGAGCGTGGCGAGCATTATCGCGCGTGGCAATGGTATGATGGTGCAGGCCCATTTCTCCGCCGAGCAGCGCGAGCGCTACCTGCCCAGGATGGCTCGTGGCGACCTCATCGGCGCCTTCGCGCTCTCCGAGGCCGAAGCTGGTTCAGATGTGGCCAATATCTCCTGCCAGGCCACGCGCGCGGGCGATACCTGGATCATCAACGGCGAGAAGAAATGGTGTGGCCATGCGCTCAAGGCCGATTTTATCGTGCTCTTCGCGCGCAGCAGCCCATCCCCCGATCCTCGCCGGCGGCACCTGGGTATCAGCGCCTTCTTGATCGAGAAGGAGCGTGGTGTCTTCCCGCCAGGGCTGAGCGGCACCCCCATCGATAAGATCGGCTACCACGGCCTGACCACCTGGAACCTGACGTTCAAGGACTTCCCAGTGTCGGCCAGCGCGCTCGTGGGGCCGGAAGGTCAGGGCTTCAAGTGCGCGATGAGCGGGCTTGACATTGGTCGCGCGCACACAGCGGCACGCGCGCTCGGCCTAGCTCAGGGCGCGCTCGAAGACGCGCTGGTCTATGCCCGGCAGCGTGTGCAGTTTGGTCAGCCTATCGCCGCGTTCCAGGCCATTCGTTTCAAGCTGGCCGAGATGGCCACGCAGGTCGAAGCTGCCCGGCATTTCACCTACTACGTGGCCGACCAGTTGGACAGCGGCCGCCGCTGCGATATGGAGGCCGCCATGGTCAAGCTCTTTGCCAGCGAGATGGCCGAGCGCGTGACCAGCGAGGCCCTGCAAGTTCTCGGCGGCAATGGCTACACCACCGACTATGCCGTCGAACGCCACTGGCGCGATGCTCGCCTGACACGTATCTTCGAGGGCACATCGGAGATTCAGAAGCTGGTGATCTCTGATAGGCTGCTGGGCGATTCCCTCACGTAGAGACTTTAATGAGTCATATTATTGTGAGCCATATCCTCATGGGACATGTCATGTTCAGGCGTGCTCATCATCCGCAGCATCGGCAGGCCACCGGTGCGGATAAAGCGGATAACCAGGACCGCTGCCAACACCAGGAAGATGATATTGAGCACCGTTGTATAGTTCCACTGTATCCCCCCAGTAATGGCTACAACGTTGCGGTTTTGTGGAATAATGCCAAGGGCTTCAAACAGAAATTCGACAATGTATCCAGCCGCGGCCATGGTTACATAGAACGTCACTAGAATGTAGCCCATCATTTTCCAGCCGTAGTATTTGCGATAGATATCGAGGATAGGCAGGATGATCAGATCGGCAAAGATGAAACTGACCACGCCGCCAAAGCTAATGCCACCCTTCCACAACACAGCGGCCAGGGGTACATTGCCAACGGAACATACAAAACTGACGATAGCCACTAATGGTCCAACCAGTGGCCCTTCAATTTTTGCCAGCGTCGGGTTATTGGAGAGGAAAAAGGCGCGCCAGAATGCGTCAGGTACCCAGGCGGCCAGCGCGCCGGCGATCAGCAGCCCTAGTATAATATCGACCCATACAGAGGCCCAATCCATCACAAAGTAGTTACTGACTGCTGTAAAGCCCTTGCTGCTCAGGAGCTTCTGAAAAAAAGACCCGCCGGCTACATTCATGTCCATGGCGGCATGACCTTCCATTCTGCCCATCTGCCCTTTCTCCGCCTGCGTTTTCGCCATCTGTACCAGGCGCGGGGTTAAGGTGAAGCGGAAGATAAGCGCAATAAAGATCACCATCAGAATACCGCCGAGAAACTCTGCCGCGGTAAACTGCCAGCCCAGCAGGACGATCAGAATAATGCCGAGCTCAATCACCAGGTTTGTTGAGGCTAGCTCAAATGCCATCGCCGAGGTGAAGCTGGCGCCTTTTTGAAAGATCGAACGCGCCAGCGCCACCGCCGCGTAGGAACAGGAACTTGAGGCAATGCCAAAGAGTGTCGCAAGCGTAAGGTTCTTGGGTGTGTCGCCGCCAAGCGCTCTCGCCATTGCCTGGTGCGATACCATGGCCTGAACAATGCCTGAGAGTGTGAACCCCAGGATTAACGGCCAGAGGATCTCCCACAACATGCTCAATGCCATAAATAAGGCCTGTCCAATACTGTTGAGGATATTCATCGATGCTCCCTCTCAATGGTTGGCTGTTTTTTCGCTGTCTGCTCCATTGTTATCCCTACCCCTCCGGTAGGGGTATGTGCTTTTATATTATACATAGTTGCGTCAAGAGTTACTGTCGTCCAGCCTGCCCACATTCTTGCTGATCTTCACACCGAACACGTGCTGGCTTTTCTTGACTTTGCTGACGCTCAACCAGGAGATCCCCCTTTGGATATCGCTGTTGCCACATTGTGGGATCAGGAACTGGCTGATCTACTCTTAGAAGGATATTGCGGCATTGAAAATAATGCAGAAACGCAGCAGATACTTTCCCTCTATCGTCTTTTGCGTCATCTGGGCGAAATTCCATAGTTATTGGAGAGAGGCTTCACAGAATTGGCTGAAAGAAATATTACGGCTCTTCACGATTTCGTGTCTGGGTGAGGGCTGCACTTACAGAAAGTGGCTCGATGCCTGTGAGTTTTTTCATGAGGGTGATGTCCAGAGATGTATCCCTGAGAAGCTGGGCATTTGTGGGCATCTGCGTTGGGTAGAGGCGGTCTGAGGGAATGCCCAGGCTGCTCATGGCTTCGCGGTAGAAATCGTACACGCTTATGGCTTGCCCTGCGACGTGTACGATACCGACATAAGTTGAGCATGTAAGCAAGGTAACCGCCTGTGCCACCTGATTGACTTCCATCGGACTTTTGAGCATGTCGATGAAGTACGAGAGCTGCTCTCCCGCAAGCAGGCGAGTTCGTGCTGAGGCAAGACGTTGATCGAGTTGCGAGAGCGAGTACCCATAGAGATAGCTGGGCCGGATGATGCAGTAATCCGCGCACAGATTCTGAACCTGCGCCTCAAGATAGTGGAGGTTCCTGCCATAGAGGGTAACAGGTGTAGGTATGTCGCTTTCAGCATAATGGCCTTGCTTCCCATCGAAGATGCCATCGCTGGAGAGGTAGATCACCCGGCACTGCGGGCAGCCTCGAATGAGTCGCTCCGCCTGTTGCTTGAAGTTACTAAATTCATAGGCTGGATCAGTAGCTTCGTAGGCCATGTTTGCGGCAATGACCACTGTATCAATCTGACCCAGCTCTACCAGGGAATGCACATCGTCTGTCCGAAAGTCATAGCGGCGGGAACCAGCAAAGCAAGCTGCTGTGCGATAGGTGGGAACGACATGACTTATTTGTTGCAGGTGTACCATGAGCGTTCTGCCAAGGTAGCCTGTTGAGCCAATGAGGAGGATGCGCCGCTTCTGGATCATTTTTTATGCCCCGGAAGAGATAGTGAGAGATGCGCCCTGAGAGAAGCATGAGCGCGGCCTCTGCACAACCATTTCAAGCATATAAGTGCCTGGCTGTATATGCTCAGGGATCATGATAATACGTGTATACGACGATCCATCTTGATTGGTGATGTGAAGCTCATCAAGCAGAATTGACGGATGCCACGTACTACATCCCTGCTGATTTGCGCTCTTTGCATCAACCAGCATGATCCTCAGCGTTATAGCCATAGCCGACACGTCTTTTCCTTCATCGTGAGATGCCCATATTAGCTTCATGTGATCACCGGATTGCGTCGTTGAGATATCTGGAAATAATCCATTGTAAGTGTAGAGCTGAT
>JALYVR010000303.1 GCA_030853145.1 Chloroflexota bacterium
GCGCAATGGTCACCACGATAAACGTATGTCGCCGCGTATGCAAGACGATCCATCCCAGTGGGATGGCACACAGCCCTGCCACCAGACCGGCGAGAGGCAGGAGCAGGAAGGCTAGAAATCCGCCCGGAATATGCCAGTTCTGGCAGGCGAGCGCGAACGTATAGGCCCCCAGTCCATAGTAGGCGGAGTGGCCCAGAGAGATGTAGCCCGTGTAGCCTGAGAAGATGTTCCAGCCTGTCACCGCTATCGCCAGGATCAAGGTAAACACCGCGATGCCCGTCACAGCGAGATTGGGGGAGAGCAGCACCGGAAAAGCCAGCACCAGTGCCAGGCAGGCGAGAAGCGCACCACTCTTGACTATTCTCATTGCTTCCTTCCTTCGAGGCGACCAAACAATCCCTGCGGACGGAAGAGGAGGAGCGCCACCAGCAAGACGAAAAAGACCGTACTCGACCACACAGGCGACCAGACCAGCGCCGTCACGTCTCCGATGATGAGCATGGCCAGCGAGGCCAGCAACGCACCCTGCAAGCTTCCCATGCCTCCCAGGACAATGATTACTAGCAGGCGGGAGATCAAGTCGTAGGAACTGGCCGGATTAAACGCGTTGGTCGCCCCATAAGCCATGCCTCCCGCGGCTGCTAGAGACATGCCAATGCCAAAGGTGATGGACTGCACGCGCTCCACGTTCACGCCAATCAGGGAGGCCGCTGTGCGGTTCTGCATCGATGCTCGCAGACAGCGACCGAACGTCGTGTGATAGACGAGCAGGTAGAGACCGCTTAACAGCACTACAGCTAGCAAGAAACCAAATATATAAATGTATGGGAGATAGAACCCTCCCACATTCACGGATGCATCGACATACCAGGCCTTAAGAATCACATCGGTTGTGCCGAAAAAGAAGGACAGGCCTCCTTCGATGACCAGTGCGAGAGCATAGGTGACCAGAATAGAGAGGGTCATGCGGTCCCACGTGAGCCTGCGAATGAAGGCCCATTCCGTCAGCACGCCAACCACAAACATGATGGGCATGGTGAAGAGGAGTCCCACAAAGAGATCGACATGGAAGCGTTGCTCCAGCCAGTAGCTGAGGTACGCTCCCAGGATCACCAGAATGCCCTGGGCGATGTTGATGATGTCCAACACGCCAAAAATCAATGTCAATCCTGATGCCATGAGCGCGTAGACGCCCCCGGTCAGGATTCCCAGCACCGTCCCCTCGATGATCAGGTTCACTGCAACACCTTTCTAGTGCCACGATCACCGCGCATCCATAAAAGTGGCGCGCGGTGATCGTGGCGTGCGCTTTGCACTCCATTGCCGGGTTGGATTAGGACCCTGCGGCCCACGCGGGCTTGGGATACTCCGCGTTTGCCTGCGCCTGGTCGTTAGGGAAGACCGGGACCAATTTTCCGCCCTGCCACTGGAACATGTACGCGACATCGGCGGTATTCTGCCCGTCGGCGCCGAATTTCACCGTACCCTGCAGGCTCTGGAAGGTGTTGTTCCGCAAGGCATGCATGACCTGCGCATTGTCAAGGCTCTGCGCCTTGTTAACAGCTTGTTGCAGCGTCTGCCCCACAGAAAACGCCTGCACCGAATCCGAGCCGATGGCATCAGGCGTGCCACCATACTTAGCAACAAAAGCCTTAACGAACTCGGTGTTCTGGAAGGTCTTGGCTGTGGGCCACCAGCCATCATTTGGCACGATCAACCCCTCGGTATTCTTCGGCCCGATCACGCTGGCAAACGCATCGCCCTGATCGGGTCCAGAAGTCGCAATAATCAGTTTGGGATTGAAGTGTTGCTGGATAAATGCCTTTATGAAGGCAGTAGAATCCGTGACGGCGTTGGTCCCGAGTACTACCATATCCGGATTCGCGGCTACCACCTTTTGGGCAATGGATGCGTAGTCGGTCGTCTCGGCCGGGTAGATGTCGTAGAGCGCGGTCTTGACGCCACCCGCCTCTAAGAGCGGCCTGGCAGTTTCGACCTGTGGCCCCGTAAACGGGTCATCTGAGGAGGCGTAGGCCACCGTCTTGGGGCGTAGCGCCGCTGGCAAAGACAGGACATAGTCGACAAAGCTTGCAAGGTATTTCGTCGCCGAGAGCGAAACTGAGAAAAGGTTGGTAAATCCATGGCTGAAGGTTGAAGGTGATGTCCCGATCCCCTCGATGAAGGCATACTGGTGGCGTGCGGCCACCTCTGCCCCGGTCACCGTCAGGTTATCGAAAACGGGCCCCACCACGAAATTGACATGGTCGACGCTGATCAGTTTCTCGTAATTGGTGTGGCTCTGATCCGTCTTTGTCTTATCATCGTAGTAGACCATCTGGACCTGATGTCCCAGCAGGCCCCCGCTCTTGTTGACCATATCGGCCCATACATCATAGCCCTGCTGCGTGGATTTTCCGTCGGCAGAGCCGTCACCTGTGAAGGGCAGCGAGACCCCAATTTTTACTGGTCCTTGCTGTGTGGTAGTCGTAGGACCGGTGCTGCCCGGTGCGCAAGCACTGAGGCTTGTCATTACCAGCATAAACACTACTGCTACAAGGCCAAAATACTTCCTCAATGTGTACAAGTTGTCCCTCCTGTTTCAGTATAGCATAGCGGCAATCCTGCCTGGTTTGACTTCCTCTATGCCTACCTTCGCTTTTCCAACAAAAATACCGCTGTCATCCGTGAATTGAAGATGATAGATTTACTACACTGGCTCTCCCGTTTATACCCTCTGAGCCTAAGCAGCATGTTTAACTTTTCGTGTAGCCAAAGTAACGGAAAGGAAATGTTCTCAGCATGACTACTTAACTCCTTGAATACTGTAACAGCTAGTTAAGATGTATACAAGAAGATTACCCGAATGTACCAGCGAATTTCTTTCATGCTTATCGAGGAAGGTCTGAGACGTGGTCATGGAAGTTGTGCATGTTTGGAACTATTTCCAGGCCTGACTTATTGCTCTTCCCTTTTGTGTGGCTGCTTTGGGCAGCGAGAGACGGGGGAAATAACGCTCCCCTCATAGTGCTCTGTCACCCCTCAAGTGAAGCGTGACAGAGCACTATGCGGTGTGCCACTGCATGATTTACAGTTTTGTTGCGGCCCTTGGCACAACAAAATCGACCTGCAAGACCAGCGGTTGGGGGTAGTTGCCAAACTTTTCACCAAAGAGGTTGAGGCCGCCGACATTATGGGCGTCGGACTTGACGCCAAGGCGCACCTCGATATACGGTTTCTCCTCCAGGTGCAGATCCTGTATATGTATGGAGCTGAGCACTTTGCCATCGATATAACTGCCCTCAGATGCGACACACCATATTTTCAGTTGCCCATACTGGCTATCTTTGGTCTCCCACCACTGAGGGGTCAGCAGGCCACGCTCGCCCCCGAAATCAGCGGGACTGGTCCAGGTGCCTATCTCCACATCGTTGATCCAGAGGGTGATATCTGAGGGCCAGTCCAGGTGGTGCAGCGGCGCCTCCGAGCACATCTCCGCGCTCAGGTCAATGCGCGTCGCCACGCCGCCGGAGGGCAGGTGATTCGGGAAGCGATAGGCCACATAGCCGCTGCCAAACCAGAGCAATTGCGCGGCGATATGCTCCAGCTCATAAAAACTGGCTGGTGTATCCAACAGGCCGATCAGCGCCTCCTCGCTCGCCAGTCCACAGGTGGGGGAGACATCGAAATCATAATACTGGCCAATAGGCATGGAGACGCTGAATGAATTGTGTGAATTGGCGTTCGTGCGCTCTAATTTGATATGCACATCATCATAGGTACGCCCACACAGCTTCTGTAAGCCGTGTGAAGCCGGAATAATCTTCGTCCGTATCAGATCAGCTTTTTCGAGGATCTGAATATGCGTCGTCGCGGACGAAGGCGAGATCTGGAGCGCGGCGGCGATGTCATTGATGTTCACCGGCCGATCACCCAGGTAGGCCAGGATCGCCAGGCGCGTCTCAGAACTGAGCGCCTTGAGCAATGTCAGGGCCGTTTCGCTATTGTTTGTAAGATCTAAAAATAACACTTTTCCTGTCATCAGAAGCGCGGCATGAAGACCCGCATCCATTCATGGTGCGGGAGGAAATGCCGCCTCCTTTCTCTTTCTTGCAGCATACTGATAGCCATCACCACACTGGAGTAGCGTACAGACGTGTGATGGAATACCTTGCACTATTCCCTGGCCCGTGGTGATGTTGAAGGAGCCTGTGGCCCGGATGGCGACCCTCCCACGATACGTTCCTTGCTTTTTCCCCCCTGGCACGATGGCTTTCACCAGATCACCGGTGGCAAAGCCCTTCACCCTGCTCCTCGTTTTGGCTTTCGTGCGCACGAATCCGCGTTTGTCTACCCGGCACATCTGGCGACATTGTCGTCCTGTCGCCGTGATGCACCAGGGAACCACCTGTGCCATTTTGAGGGCCTCTGGAGTCGAGGCACCCACACAACTGGCATCCACCCAATGGGCTTTGGGCAGTCCTCGCGTTGCGCGATTCCAGGCGGTCCGTCCCTCTGTTCCCGTCTCCACAGGCAGCCCCAGGACCTTCAACCGATCATAGAGGGCCCAGCGCGTCGAGTTGACCGCTGCTGCATCGCGCAATGGCATCTTCGCGTGTGTGGCAATCTCAGGAAAGCCAAACGCGTCAGCGGTCTGGGTGCCTTTCTTGCGGTTACACTCGGCACAGGAGAGCACCAGGTTGCCCACGCGATCTGATCCCCCACGGGAGCGAGGGACCACATGATCGATCTCGAAACGCGTGGCCGCCTTTCGGCAGTACGCGCACCGCCGGTGCCACTTTTCGAGCAGATACGTGCGGATCTCGTAGCCATACAAAGTCCCGTATTGGTAGGCTATGCCAGTCACGTCGGGATCTTCCAACGCGCGCAGATCAAATTTCACCCGTTCCTGACTGATGGCCCCAATCGGGGCATACCGCCCAAACCGCTGGACCCAGGTCACACAATTCTGGATACGCGAGAGCAGCGAGGGCGGCAACCAGCCTGTGGGCCTGCGCCGGTTGGCAAAGCGTGCAGAACGATACCTCGTATGGCGGTATCGGCGTGAGCGACGCACAGCTCGGCGCTGCGCCAGCGCTTTTTTGATCTGTGGGCCTCGATGGATCAGGTCCGCGGCCCACACCACCTCGCCAGAGGTATCGTTGAGCATGGCCAGGCCTGTGGTGATGGCCCCTGGATCAATCTTCACGCGTAGAGGGGTCACCTGGATGGCAGGCTTTGCCTCTGTGAGAATGATGGTAAACGGGGCGTACCGCCATACGGCGGCTTTGCCCTGCGTGAGTAACACGCGGGCGCGTGCTTGTCGGCAAGGGTCAAGTGGTCGGTGCTGGGCATCAACGACAAAGACACGAGACATCGAGACTCCTTCAGGAAAGTGCCTCCTCAAGAGGCAACGCGTTGGGTGGCTGCTATAAGATTGAGGCGCCACTAAGAGCATCACAAACTTTTTGCTTCGCACTCTACCTAATCGATAGAACATAGTATAAAGTATACCGGCTGCAAAAGTCAATCGCCTATACTTCGAACTCTGCTTATTCGATTAGTGTTCTACCTACACAAACGAATCGGCAGAAGAATTTTAGCGGTATTAGCCCCCTTTACGCTGATATTTTTGAAGAAAAGAAAAAACTTTCTCATAGACTTGACATTTACATAACTATAGCTTAAACTTTACTCATTCGATTAGGATTTATTCAATATGAAGATTCCGTTCATGGTCACGCGGCAGAGCGAAAGGAGTGATGCCTACTTACGACTATAGTATACCTCTGGCCTGTGCAGGTGCATCTGCACATAGAAAGGTGCATCTGTCGCTGACAAAGAACGACAGGCCCTTGTTTGGCTCTCCCGGTGAAAGGAAGGATATTTGCGATGAAGCACATACTGTTCTCAAAGGTTCGCGTCTCTCTGTTGCTCCTCATGCTCGTTGGTGGCTTTATTCTAGCCTCCTGCGGCGGCAGTAGCACTGGCAACAATGGTAGCCCTGCTAATGGGACTACCGGGTGTAGCTCACCCCCTAAACTGGTAAAGAAAGCCCACTATAAGGTCGGTTTCTCGCAGGAGGTCACGAACTCCCCCTGGCGCGTAGCTGAGACCAATAGCATCAAGACAGAGGCCGCCAAGCGTGGCGACCAGGTGATTGTCACGGATGCCCAGAATTCGGATAGCAAACAGGTCTCCGATATACAGTCCATCATCGCGCAGAAGCCTGATGTGCTCCTGGTTGCCCCCCTCACGGAGCAGGGCGAAGTTTCTGCAATTAAGCAGGCTGCTGCTGCCTGTATCCCGGTGATCCTGGTTGACCGCGACGCTGATCATACGCAGGTTCAACCTGGTAAAGACTATGTGACCTTTATTGGTTCCGACTTCATCCAGCAGGGCAA
>JALYVR010000304.1 GCA_030853145.1 Chloroflexota bacterium
GTGCGATTATGCCCTTCTCCTGTGGTCCTTCTCCCTGTCCTGGGCATTACCCCAGGCATTTGAATACTATGACCACTCCGTCACCATGAGCCTCTCGGCTTGTAGGTGATCCCGCAGTTCCTACGCCAACCCGGTTCGTACTTAGGTCCTCTATTGGGCGTTTAACTCGTTTATCACGAGCGCCTACAGGGGGAACGTTCAACGACCCTTCGGATCTCAATCGTTGACCCTGTATTCCACGTCACATTACCTTTTCGTGGAGCCTCTTGCTAAAAGGCGGCTCACCTAGAATTCGGCTCTGAAAGCCTGACCATATACGACCTAGCTGCACGGCCTGTTGGAGATTGGTACTATCCCCTCACCGTACTTTTAACAGCCATGCTACTGTCCCCTTCGAGTTTCCCCCTCAGGTAAGGCTGCGCTTTAACCACTTCCGTTCCAGTGGTGCTGAACTACTCCAGCAAGGTTGCCGTAAGCACAACGGCGCACTCCGAAGTCAAGTGCTCTATCCATTGAGCTACAGGCGCTCATAACACCATCATGATACCATAGCCTGTCAACGTCGTTCAATCAAGCAGCTTACTGTAACGGTCGCGCAACAATTGCTCGGCACCATCGCCCAACTGGCGGATGACCTCAGCGGCGGGCTGCTCGCGCGTCACCAGCCCTACGGCTTCGCCGGCGTAGATGTGGGCCAGGTCATAATCGCGGCTCTTGATGGCCGCCGCAAGCTGCTGGCGCGCGCCCTCGTCCTGTGCGAGCCTCTCTGGCTGCTGATGCCACTGATCGGTAAAGCTGTTGCGCAGCGCGCGCCCTGGATACTCTGCGGGCCACGGGATGCCCTGCGCTACATCGAACGCGCGCGTGAGCACCGTCTCCGTCTCCTGCGCCTGCACAATACGCGCCCGCGCGCGCTCAGTGTTCTCGCATTCAGGAGAGGCCAGCAGGCAGGTTCCTACCCAGACGCCCTCGGCGCCAGCCGCTAAGACCGCCGCTACTCCCGCTGGTGACGCAATGCCTCCCGCGACAACCACAGGTACCTGCACCGCCCCCAGGACGGATTGTAAGAGCGGAAGCGTACTGACCTGGCCGGTGTGCCCGCCAGCCTCCGTGCCCTGGACGACGATGAGATCGACTCCAGCCTCCTCGGCCCGCATAGCTTCGGCCTGCGAGTGGACCTGCGTGGCCAGGTGGATGCCCTGCTGGTGTAGCATCTCCACATAGGGGGCGGGCGAGCCAAACGAGATGGAGATGAGAAAAGGCTGCGCCTGAAGCGCGGCCTGAAGGAGTTCGGGCCGCGACTCGATGGCCCAGGCCATCAGCCCGATCCCAAAACGCGTCTGTCCGCTGCCACGAGCAATGGCCGCCTCCTGTGCGACGAGTTCCGCCGACTCTTTGCTGCCAATGCCAATCATGCCCAGTCCCCCGGCCTGTGAGACCGCGTGCGCCAGCCGCCCCCGGCCTGCATACGCCATAGGTGCGCCGATAATGGGGTAGCGCAAGTGCCAGGTTGTCGTGAGATATGTGTGAAGCATTGTCGCCCTCCTTGTATTGTCCAAAACACTCTGATCTTCCTCGAAGTTCGCGTCCCTCAAGGGAGATGGGCCTGATATCAGGGATTCGCCCATGAGTGGAACAGAAGTTAGAATTGGAACCTCGCCGCCATGTCTACACACGCCCCAGAACACTTTCACTTTATACGCTGGCTCTTACAGTGGAACGAGGAGCGCCTGACGGTACTCTTACCTTCGTACTCGCACCTCAAGCTGCCCTCCCTTCGTATTCTGCTGGCGAGTCTCAAACAGGTCAGTGCGAGACTTGACGAGTGAGGACAAGTCCTTGTATCCATATGATTTTGTCGTGAAAGCAGGATCAAGTTTTTTGAGACCCAGTCCCAATCTCGAAATGAGAACCCATTCAGTCCCCTTTCCCTTCGTGGCCTCTCCGTAGGCATTAGTGAGCAGAGCGGTGAGATCTGTGTTTGGCTTCAGCTTTGTGGGCACTCCTGGTGGTGAAGAAGAGGCACGCTCTGAAGCCACAGTAGGTTTGGAGACGGATATAGCTGGCGTAAGCTGATCAGTGGGGACGAAAACGGTACATGCCTGCATCAAGGCTGGCGGGGTGGTTGGTCTCCCAATACCGACGATCAGACACCCCGCTGCACGTAATCGCAGCGCCAATGCTGTGTAATCGCTGTCGCTTGTCACCAAACAGAATCGCTCAATCTGATCTCGGTAGAGGAGGTCCATAGCATCAATCACTAAGGCAATATCAGCAGCGTTTTTGCCCGTTGCGATTTGAGCTGAGTGGACTTGCTGGAGCGCATAGTGAGTCGTTACATTCTTCCATGGCTGCATCGATGGTGATCCCCAGTTTCCATACACCCGGCGAATAGTGACGCCTCCAAACTTGCCAGCTTCGACTAATATATGGGCAATCAAGTCGGATGAAATATTGTCGCCATCAATGAGCAATGCTACTGGGGCAACGGGGGAGGGACGCAGGAGCGAAAGCAAGAAACGAACGCTCTGCGCAAGCCTCCAACCGAGACGAACGCGTTTCATCTCTTCATGAAAATGCTGAGAGTCTGAAGTATTCTCGCTCATGTATCTCCTTTCCGCCGAAGTATCTATGCGTTTGATCGACCAGGCATTCTGTCAAGAGTACCTTGCTGGCTGCCTTCCCTCTCCCTGTGCCCCTCCTAAAGAAGCGCAGGGTCGGTACCCGCTTCTGCTACCTGTTTCAAGTACCCGTTCCTGGTGAGCAACAGTCCTCGCATGTAGCGTGTAAGGAAGAGCATCTCAGCCACCCGCCCAAAGATGCCTAATGGAGCACGGAACGTGAACAGGTCAATCATAAGCGTCCCAGGCGATTGCGGTACAAACTCATGGACGTGATGGATATCCTGAAACGCCCCGCGAACCATTTCATCGGTAAAGCCATACGGTCGCTCATAGGCCGTGATTTTTGAGGTTAGATGCTGCTTGACGCCAAAATGTACGGCCTCCCAGGTCACCATATCACCCAGCTTCATCACCCCTGTCAGCACACCAGCAACCGGGCGTTCATGCGTGTGCGCTACAGAGTGACGATGCAGGTCAACATTGAGCGAGAGATCAAAACATCGCTCTATTGGAGCATCGATATACATTTCTAAGCGAATTAAAGGCATATTTTAAGTATCACACAGCGCGCCTATTGCTGTCTAGAGTCAGCGTTGCCTTCATGAGATCTAATGAGAATGGAATGAGGTGCAGGCGCGAGGTCTCAACTACATGTTTACTTTGAGCCATTAAGGTTTCCTTTCCCTATCTTGCATATATTAGTATCATAGAGTGTCCAGAACCTGGTATGCGAAGCGCAGCATACGTTCCTGGAAGGCTATCTCCTGTTCCACCGAGAGCGAGCCATGGCCCGCATCAAACCAGAGGATTTCGATGGGTTTGCCCAGGGTACGCATCTTTTCCTCATACGCCTCTACCTGGCGTGCAGGGCAGCGTGTATCGTTGCGACCTTGAATGAGCAGGATCGGCGCATCGACCTGCTCGGCATAGGTTATCGGCGAGCTTTTCTGGTACTGCTCCGGTTTCTCTTGTGGTGTCCCACCCAGGAGTCCAGCAATGTATCCCCTGTGCTTATCCGACGAGTACTCATATTGTAATATCCGGTCGGCCACCGCGATGCCCCCCATCCCGCCTGCCCAGAGTCCCGGATACTTCCCCAGCGCCTGGAGCGTCAGATAGCCACCATACGACCAGCCCGTGAGCAGGATCTGATCGGGCCTGGCGATGCCTTGCTCAACAAGCCATTTGCGTGCGCCGACCAGATCCTCAACTTCCAGCTCGCCCGGATTCCCCCAGATCTGCTCCAGAAACTGCTTGCCAAAGGTGGTTGAGCCGCGGTAATTGATCGATGCAAATGCGAAGCCATGATCCACCCACGCCTGGCAGCCAGGATCAAAGGCCTCGACTGTGACAGATGACGGCCCACCATGGGTTTCCAGAATCGTCGGAAATGGCCCCTCACCTTCGGGAACACACAGCCACCCCTGGATCAGTTCGCCATCCGTAGACGGGAACGTGAAAGACCGCCAGGGCTGCCCGACTGGAACAGTGCCTGCTGAGAGCAGCACACGCCTTTGCTGCCCCGTCCCTCCATCCAGCTCTATGACACAAGGGGGATGACTCGCATCCTGCCACTGCGCCACAATGGCGCCACCAGGCTCAAAGTACGTCCCTCGCGATCCATAGGTACCACCTGGATGCACTAATGTCTGCAACTGCTTGCTTTCCAGGTCATAGACAAAGAGATGCTGCACCGCTTGCACAAACTCGCAGAGCAAGATCCGTTTGCCGTCCGGTGACCAGTCAAGCGGCAGAATATCTCCTTCCAGGCCATCAAGAGGCAGATCGCTCCTTTCACCTGTGCGCGGATTCCAGAGTAGCGGGCGCGTCCTGCCACTGCGGTCGCTCGTCGCCAGCACACGCGGATCAGCAGGACGTGGAGAACAGGCAATCGGCTCCAGGCTCGCCCCCGCACCATCTTCCAGTTCACCCAAGCGCTCGCCGCTATTCACCTCAAAGGCCAGTAGCGTATATTGAAGCGTACCTGTTCGCTCTGTGGTGGCAATCACGGCCACATCTCCATCATATGAAAGCACCGGGCTTATCGCCAACTGTGGACTGCGATACAACAGCCGTGGTTCCTGGACGGCATCGTGTGATCCAACGTCAAGGCAGTAGAGATAAAAAGCGTTCGAGTGCGCCACCACCGCGCCTAGCCGCTGGCTTGATCCGCTCACTGTCAGTCCGTACAGCACCGACTCCTGCGAGACCACATAGGGCGGGAGATGCGGCGTGAGATCAAGAGGCTTGCCTCCTGCATATGGGATGCGCACAATATGTCCCGTTTCATCTCCCCGCTGATCATCCAGGTAATACAGAGACCGCCCATCAGGTGCAAGCACCACAGCAAACAGCCCTGCTGGCCTGTGCGTCACTTGCGTGAGCGTACCAGTGGGTACATCCCAGCGATACACCTGAAAGACATCGCTGGCAGCATTGCTCACCGCGATGCCGTACGTCGGGTTCGCCATTGCCATACGAGTTGTGAATACCTGAGGCGCACGAAAGCGCAGTTTCCAGGGAGTTGTAGCCTCGAATAAAGGGTTTTTCAGCATCGTCTTCTCCTGATCTATTATGGGACAATTGAGTGTAATACCCCTATTTATACCTCTGGTTCCTTGCCCATAAGCGCTAACAACCCATCCGCCAGTGACCCACGATGGCTAACCCAGAAAGAACCAGACTGTAAGAGCACATTCCCAAAGATGTCCGAAGCGCGTAACCCAGCGAAAGCGGCGGCTAATCCGCCATAGCTAGACCCTCCCACGATGGTTCGAGCGGGATCAGCAGTCACATGGCCTGTTGCACCAAAGGCTCGTTCACTGAAAGGGTGTAGACCCCACGCAGATCCGGCTGGACCTGGTATGTCTTGTAGCAGAGATCGGTGTTCAGCAAGCGAGTCATCCGATTGTCCTCAGGGTGATCCAATCCCGCTGGCCCACCCCATATCACGACGTTGCGCGTGTCTCCTTTGTCACGCCAGAGAAACGTCATCAGATAATGCCTGTTATCTCCTTCAATAGCTTCTATCAAAGGTGTACCGTGTTCAATAATCGTCTGCCAGAATGTCTCCAGGGCAGTAGTATCTCCAGAAGCCAATGTTTGTTGCAACGAGGCAATGCGTGGACTTGCAAGCGTTTGTTGGGCAAGCATAATAAACCTTTCTCGGAAAGATCTTCGGAAGGCAACTTCTTTCCCACCCCCTACTCCACACGCGGATAAACGAATCCCCACCAACGTATTGCCTCTGGCTCACCATTATTGGCTATAAGAAACTCTACCAACCCCCCATTCTCGTATGCGAAGCGGGTGGTGTCGACGGCCATGCTGGTTACCTCCTGTTCACCCTCCGACTTTGGCAGTGTGAAGACGAGTTGATCGCCTTCCAGTTGTGTCTTCACGCTATCGCCATCGGCGTCTGTATATATACCAACGTACTTCGTCAACAGTGTGGGATCAGGCTTAAACCAGTATCTACGGTCAGTCAGTTGCAAAAGATCGTAGAGATGCGCCTGGTAATGCCCATAGCCAGGACCGGCTATGATACGCTGCCACAGCGGCGCTCCGCTCATCCATGCAAAGCGTTGCGGATCGGTTAGCTCCTCCTCCGAGAAGGCCTGGACCTGCGCAAGAAGTTGCTGGAATGAACGCTGTGAATTCTCCAGCACCTCCTGCAATGAGCGGTCCCGGTCTCTGGCAAAGGTACGCTCATTGAGCTGGTCCATGTCATCCCAGGTCACACCCGGCGCTGGTATTTCGGGTGACTTACCC
>JALYVR010000305.1 GCA_030853145.1 Chloroflexota bacterium
GCCACGAAGACGCTGGGAGGCACATAGAGCTTGCGCAATATAGGGCCATTGCCCTGCAAGCTGGCCATAGAGGCAGTCGTGCCTTGCGCATACAGGTTCCAGAGCAGTGTGCCAGAAAGCAGATAGACCGTGAAATGTTTGACGTTATACTGGAACACCTGCGAGAATACCACCGCCAGGACGGTCATGGTCAAAAGAGGATTAAGCATGACCCATACTAAGCCAAGGGAAGAGCGCTTGTAACGAACTTTCAGGTCTTTTACGATCAGGTTCCAGAGCAGGAAACGATACCTCATGAGTTCCGTAAAGGCATACAGTAACGAGCCCCTGGATAGACTCGAATCATAGATCGGCTGTGATCGCGTTTTTATCGTGGGGGTAGAACCCATCCGCTTCTCCTATCATTCTCGCGCACCCTTATCTTTACACGCATACCACTCATCTATAGTAGTTTAACGTTCTATATAGATATGAGTAACAAACCCTTAATATATCTATATATGACGTAATATAGATGAAGTATTGTATGCTAAAATATTAAGTGATACTAACGGCTAAGCATTTTATATATTTGTGTGGAAAGAGGCTGTGCTACCCTGGAAGGGGTAGCGTGGTGTAGCGGCATAGTGTACTGGAAGATGGGTAAGGGAGTGGATCAATGTTTTCACACGAGATTGCTAGTGCGCCAGCTCGAAAGCCCTTTGCGAGTATCGTTGTTCCCGTCTATAATCGGGCGGATTTCATTGCAGCTAGTCTTGCGTCTCTCTTCACGCAGACGTATCCTTTGGAGTGCTATGAAATTATTCTGGTTGATGATGGCTCTAACGATGGCACAGCAGAGCGAGCGCTAGAGATTGTCCAGGGCTGGCGCGGTGCGTTCCGGCTCGTGCGCAATGTTCATGGTGGGCCTGCCTGTGCGCGCAATGCCGGTATCCGAGCCGCGAGCGCGGAAATCATCGCCTTCATTGATTCGGATTGTGTCGCGGACGCGGACTGGCTGGAGCGCCTTGTAGAGGCGCTTCTCACCTCTGATGCCGTGGGAGTGGGCGGGCCGCTCATCAATGTCACAGGGCAGGGGTGGGTCTCTCGTTATCTTGATGCCGCCGCATTTTTTCGCCACCGGGTGCGTCATGGGCAGGTCGATTACCTGTTGACCGCGAATGTAGCTTATCGTCGTTCAGCGCTGCTCAGCATCAATGGTTTTAGCGAGCAAGACGGTGCCTGGAGCGAGGATGCAGACCTGTCGTTTCGCTTGCGTCAGGCCGGCTACACGCTGCGGCTGGCTGCGCAGGGAAGCGTGATGCACTACGGCGCTCCCACTTCCCTGCGCGGTCTCATCAGAAATCTCTACCGTTACGGCTATGGCAATACGGTATTATCGAGCAACTGGCATAATGGGCGCACGTCGGTTATGGAACTGCTACGGCACGCGGGCGCGCTCATGCTTTCTCCCGCGCTGGCAATTTCTTATAGTCGCAAAGTTGGACCTGTGTGGGCCATGGCTTTCTGGCCATTGATTCTGCTTGAACACGGCGCGTTCATGGTTGGCCTCATAGCAGGAAACGCTTCACCGCGCAAGTAATTTCGGCTCGCTCCAATCGCCGATGTGAGTGGGAAGTAGTTCGTATAGACGCATAGTTACGAACGGTGCGTGAAAGGAAAAATGGTCTGGAACAAAGACTTTTTAGGGGATGTCGCAGTGTGGAAGACTCCTCCTTGTGCGGAGAAGCTGACGGCCTCGAAGCCGTCTGTGAGCATCCGCGTTTCGTACTCATGAATGGCTGGTATGAGGGGCTTCTCCCCATGAGCAACGCAGATCAGGGACTGGCAGAGCAGATGGGCGTCCTGCAAGGCCATATTTGCCCCGGAACCGCCGGCGGGACTCATGGCATGGATGGCGTCACCCAGAAGCGTAATATGGGTACTTTGCCAGGGTTCGCAGAGGGTCGAAACGCGAACAGCGATGGGGAAAATCTCCGCAGGATCGCTGGCAGCGATCAAGGCGCGCAAGTTGGGATGCCAGTGCTTCATCTTGTCCAATACTACCTGCTGGAGTCGCTGACCATCCAGATGCAACAGTTCTTCATCGGAAACAGTGAGGTGAGATCGCGCCGCGTTGAGGGACCACATGAGGTAATCGGAGCTTTGGCGCAATTGCACGGAAGGCGCGAGCTGAGCCGCTGCTTCCGCAGGTGAGTGCAGGAACTCAACCAGGCCCAGAGCCATAGTGAAAGGCAGGCCGATCACCATCGTAAAGCCCTGGTGAAGAGGAGCGGGAATGAGAGGCCGGGTAGCCTGTGAAAGCCTCGTTTTCCCGTAGATGCAGCGTAGACCGGTATCGGTGACGACAGCATCAGGGAGAAACTGCTGGCGAATGCGCGAATTGACCCCGTCCGCCGCAACGAGTACATCCCCGCTGGCTTCTGTTCCATCGGCGAAAAATGCGCGTACACCGTCCTCCTGGAGTTCATACCGGCAGAACTCTTTATTGAAATGGACCGTGTTCTCTAGACCAGCCAGGAGAATGTCGCGGAGTGTCAGCCGATCGATCGCTGTGTTCAAAGACGCTGGCTCGGTAGCTTCCATTTTCTGTAAGCCGATCACTTTGCGTTGTTTAAGTTGTTTTGTGAGTACGGTGATCTGCCGACCTGGATGAGAGGTTGTCGCAACGAACAGTTCACATAAGTGGGAGGGCAAGCAGGCACGCAATGCAGCGGCGCCGCGCTGGTCAATATGGAGACGATAGCCTTGTTGTCTGAAGATCGGCGTGGCGTCACGCTCATAGGCTGCGACACTCACTCCTGCCTGCTGGAGTCCCTGAGCCAGGCAGAGGCCACCCAGGCCGCCTCCTACAATAAGTACACGTAAGGATGATGAGGACATGCTTCTTCCGTTCTCCAGGAAACTTCCCAATTGAGGGTATGCCAGCCTGCTTCCCCTCTTCTCAGACATCTAAGGGAATAGACGTTTTCTGGCGCCATGTTTCCAATCGAGGAAGAGCTGCCTGCATCTCCTTGGGCCTCTTTCCCCAATTATTTGAGTGGTACTTCAGGCGGGCGTCCGGCTACAGGGGTACTGTGCTTGCGAGCGGTCAGGCGACTTTGTACGAACCTGGGTATCAGCAGCCCCGCGAGAAAAGCCAGGGTAGCCATCACGATCAGGAGGAGCGCCGCCGGCAGACCGGCGAGCGGGGGCAGGAGCGCGCTTACCAGCAGGATCAGGCCGATGAGCAGGCCCGCGGCCAGCAGCATCGCCGGCCAGGTGAGCAGGATGGCAACGATGGGGTTGCCCGTTTCCCGGCGCGAGAGTGTGACGCTCATCCCACGCAGCACGATCACTTTCTCCTCCTCGTTGAGGGCCTCCACCGCTTGCAGCAGCGCGTTGCGCTCTTCTCGCGACACGGTTTTACGGATATACGAGTGAATCTCTTCCCATACCTCAACGATCTCCGAGATCACAAAGCCTGCCGCCAGAGCCACCACACCCACCAGTACCGGCAGTACCGCCCTGGCATTGATCTGGTCAATCCAGGCCAGCAGCAGCAGGCAGATCAGGACAATGATTACCGAAACCCCGGACGCCAGGATAGCTTTGAGAACATGTTCGAGCAGCATGCGCAGGAGCACGGGGAACACGTGGGCCTTCAGAACGCGCAGGCCTGCCGTTCTGCGGATGGCCATTTTCTCTCGATTGGGAAGGTGCCGGCTCGCCTGCAACAGCACCACGAGTTGTTCGCGAAAGGAGAGTTGCCGTAGCCTCTCCGCGAGTGTTCGCCACGCGCCTGCTTGAATAGATGGCTGCATGTTGCCCCCTTTACCTCTAACACGCTGCGGACGACGGCGGCGGTGCAGAACGGACGGCGATCTCGACAGAGTGCTGGTCTTATATTCTCTGCTGGTTTGTAGGAGATTGGATGATGTAGCACCCCTGAAGCTCACCCATTAACGGGTCGAGTTCAGTTCCGCTCCCCCTGAACCAGAGCATCGTACGCTTCCCTTTGGCTTCTCGCGCCATGTAAATGAGGCGTCCCAGTTCCGTCCTGATCCTTTGCAACTCAATTTCGCTCACGTTGGCGCGTTGCAGGCGGGCGAGCAAGGTATTGAGTGCGATATCTACCTGCCAGAGCGCATGCTCCTGGGCGAGAGGCGCGCGCACCTGTAAATCGCCATTTGCCGCGCGTACCAGGGTATAGAGCAGTTGCTGTACACCCTCATCTAACTCTCTTTTCTGTTGGGCGATGGTGCGCTCAAGGTCGGCAATCAGCTCGGCCTTGTTCGCGCGCTGCACTGCCTTGATGGTTGTGCGTACCCACAGGTAGGTGATCAGCGCAACCACAATCTGGATCGTCAGGGGGCGCACCATGAAGTTGTAGGCGGTCTGGTCCACAAGCACTTGAAGATCGGGCGTGTGCGGCTGCAGGACGATATCGGCGCACATAAACACACTATGGAACAATGAGACAAAGAAAATGCTGCGAATGGGCAGCAGAGACACGGCGACAATATCGGAGAGCACGAACAGATCATAAATCGGGACGGCATTTTGCGGCAAGACGAAATGAGCGTAGGACAGCAGCGTGTACACCAGCGCGGCGTCAACCGCTACCACGAGCAAGATGCCCACATACGTCACCTTGCCTCGTTTATTGAGGGCTATTCCAATACAGGTAATCACAAACAGGCCAATGACCGATGGCACGACGTGCAGGTTATCACTGGTAAGAGCGGCGGGGATGAAGGCGATGGAAACGATAAGGGTGAGGAGGAGCAGTAAGCTGGCCAACTGACTGCGAGGAATGATCTCCTGCTCCGCTTCTTCGGATGAGCTGAAACGATACCACCATGCCAGGGGACTCTTGCTCTTGTGTCTGCTCGCCTGGGATATGGCATGTCCTTGCGTTATCTCTGGTAGACGCGGGGGATGTGGATACATGAAGAGATCCCTCCTTCCCGACCCGTAGGGACGCAATGCATCGCGTCCGGTCCTCATGCTTTCATTTAGGCGCCTGTCTTTTGAATAGAAGGGATGGCTTCGGTTCTACTCAAACGAGGCAAGATAAAGGCATACATAATAAATACTACTAACGATGTCGATAATAGCAAGCACACATATTTTTGTCAATGGTTAGACATAGAAAGAAACGGTATTCCTCCATAAAATATAGCAAACTCAAGTATATGATGAAGAGCGGCCTTACTGCACCCCGATATTTAGCAGGACCACCCAGTACTGGATTGATTGGAGAATCAAGCCAAGCAAGAGGATCATTGTGCCAAAGGCGCCCAGGCGCCGTGTAGGTAAGTGATCGGCCCACCATTCGACAAAGGGACTGAAGATGCTGACGATGGCACTGACGGTGCCAGCGACCAGGCCAAACGTGAGGCCGAAGCCCAAAGCGCCACTGCCACCATGTGTAAGAAGGGCTGCGATGATGCCTGCAAGAGCGGTTGAGCTGCCGCGCATGGCTGAGGCGATCAATTCGTGTGGTCGTAATCGTGGTTTGACGTGAGGTTGGTAGGCATCGCTCGGTGAGAGCCGGAACGCATACACCGTGATCAAACCGATACCGCTTAAGAGGCCGAAGAGCAGTCCAAAGAGCGGCTCAATCAGCAACCCCCCTGCAAGACCGAAAACCGCACCACGTAAGAAACCGAAGAGAAAAGGCAGCCATTGATCATAGGCATGCTGTTGATTCTGCGCTCTATCCAGCGTGACGTGCGTGTACTCCAGTCCGAGGATGCCTCCCAGTCCCACTCCTACCACGAGCGCTAGCTCTATACCCTTCAGCGGACCAAAAAGCAGTCCGAAGGGAAGGCCATACCCGACACAGAAAATGAGCGTGTACGTCACAACGCGAGTCAAGGTACGTAGCGGTCCGTTGTTGCCTCCGAGCAGGTCATAGGCCAGGTACAGCCCCCCCATCACATCGCATACCGTCCCGGCGATACTTATGCCGGCGATGACATGACGATCTATCACAAGCGCAGAGTCAGAGAGCCACATGAGCATGTTTCCTTCACATTGATAAGAGCATTGTACGCCAAAGTCCTATGTATTGGCAGCCTGCTATCTCTTCCTCTGGACGCGTTAGCCAGATTTTGCTATACTGCCCTGGAAATTGCATGCAGACAACAACATTTTGCGATTACTATCGTATGTGTGTAAAATCAGGAACACACTGCGCAGTACACCTGCTCACTATCTTGCAGTCAAAGGTTGCGTAAATATATTATGAGTAATCACGATGTCCCGGTACATCTGCCCACTGCTATGATGGGCGCGCCTGTAGCAGGGAAGACAGGTGAGAATGATCATAGCCCCGGTGGTTCTGGAGGACTGCCACGGGAGAGAGGGCATTTTCTGATGGCGCTTTCGCCGTTCTGGCATGAT
>JALYVR010000306.1 GCA_030853145.1 Chloroflexota bacterium
CGCTGGAGCTGTTCCGCGTCAAGCCGTTTTCCAAAGAGCAAGTAGCTTCTGGTTACGGCGTTGTGAGCATACAATACCTCTTCTTTGCTATCGTTGAGCGCCGGTGCATATGCTCTATCGCCTGTGTAGACGACTTGTATCTCTCTCTCCTGTCTCTCCCAACGCAGTTCACCGTGTGCGTGGAAGATGCGTCCCAATGTATATGCCGCGATATCGGCTTCAGGCTGAAACTCGCTGAAGAGGAGCAGATTCTGCCGCTGCCCTGGCTCCACGAGGGAGCGTGGTTGCATCTCCAGCAGCATCAGCGGCTCAGTAGCAGGTGGGATCTTGAACGCCTTGATGAGTGCCGCCAAATCGTCGTGTGGCACATGCCCACCAAGCAGAATTTCTTGCGTGGTCTGACTCATCATGTTATCCCCTCTGTCGCGTGGCCGTTGGAGCAGGCTGGGCGTTGATCCATTCCTGGATACGAGTGACGAAATCTTCGATGCACTGCTCCCGGAGATTGTCCAGTGCTGCACCCTTGAACACACGCAGGTTGCGAATGCCGTGTGGCGTGTGCGGCATAGCTGGAGAGAGCGTCAGTACATCTTCACGCCTGGTGTCATACAACGCGGCCTCGTTAGCGAGCCAGGGTCCCAATCCCCATAATTCATGCTCAGGTTCCCGGCTTTCCTGGCCTGTGCGTATCGTACTCAAGACAACACCGCCCCGATGCGACCCCTCTTCGCGTTCGCTAATGCGGGCTGTGACCTTGCCTAGGCCTCGTGAGCGGCCGGAGCCGATGCGAATGAGTTCATCTTCCATATCCTGGATGATGACGAAGAGCAGGCCAAGTTGCCAGATCTCGAAGTTGCGCAGGTGCAGCAGCGTGCTAAATGTCGTGCCTGCCGTCACCGTTTCCATATCGAACTTTGCCCCAGGCTTTGCTCCACCTGTAAGCCGGTCAATGCCAACACCATCGCGATGCTCGATGAGCGATCGCGTTGTATCGTCTTCTAACAGGTAAGCATCCTGAATGGCCAGTCGTCCGGCAAACTCGGTTGAACCAAAGATGCGGCAAGTGGGACAGGAGCCAGCGTATACGTCGTGCGAGAGATCGCGATTATTGAACTGGGCGCCACAGAACCTGCGATACAGGTTGTCACCTGCATCGTTTGCCCCCTGAAATGGGTTACACGCGACCTGGGGCTTAATGCTATTGATAACCTTCTCGCTATGGCTGCGAAAGATGCCTTTTAGCGAGCTACCGGGCAGATAGACCTCTTTGCGTCCGTTGCGATAGGTCTCTACCGGGGCCATGTCCGCGCCAATTACTGTCGCGTAGCCGGCCTTGACCAGTAACGGACCACTTGTGGTAATCTCCAGTTGCAGGCGTGCTTCGTTGACCAGGGCTTTTAACATCGTGCTGCTCCTCTATGAATTGGCCGGCGTTTCTTGAAACAATGCCGTGATATGCTCGTTGAAAAAAGTCTGGGCATCGATGGGGTCCAGGCCATCCTCAGTACCATCCTTTTTGCGGAGCAGGTAGCGGAGCAGGCGTTGTTTGCGTGCTGCCTCATCCAGCTTTGCCAGCTCCAGCGCCCGAATTTCTAGATCTTTGAGGATGCATGCTCCCAGCCCACGCGAGCGCAAACCGCCAATACCGCTGAAGCCGCTTGTAAACTCGCTCAACCCGATACTGAGCAATTGCAGATCTTGTGCGGTGGCGTTCTCTACAAGCATGTACATGCTAAAGGCGCTTGTGGATGGCACCACCTCGAAGTCATATTTGGCCCCCGGCCTGGCGGTCTCTTTATCGCGGTCAATGGCCACGCCATCGCGTATCTGTGTGGCGCCGCTCCAGGCGTCGAGATAGAGATCATTGATCCTGATGCGCCCGGCGGCGAAGGGTGAGCCGAACAATTGACAGGTATGACAGAGATTTTCACGCGCCAGCTCTATAATATCTTGCGCCCGCTGCGGGTCTTCACGGCGTTCACGGGCGATCCATTTTTGATGCGCTGTTGGGCAGTCTTTGCCTGTATAATTGTCGTCGAGAGTGTCGTCGTCTTTTTCTGTGGGCAGCCCACATGAGCGTAAGCCCAGGTCAGCGGGAAGGCTGGCCACAAACTTCTCGATGGTGCTACGCAGCACGCCCTTCAAGCTGGAACCTGGGATAAAGGGCAGACCCTCGGGTGTGAGCACAACAGGGCTATCGGTATGGCTCAGGGTCGCCTTGCCGCCACCGACATGCAGCCCTGTCGTCATCTCTAGCGTACCCTTGAAGATGTAGCGGTTGCGTAATTCGTAGCGCAGAGGTCGCGCACCTGGCGTTTTTTGTGCTGGATCGGTTGTCATTGTCTCGTTCCTCCTCTAGTGGGCCATGAACCCCGCTGGCCATCATGTGTACTCTCTTGATTGCTTGCCCGGCCCCGATTGCCATCAGCAGCCTGAAATGCCTGGGTGGCGATCATGTAATCATTCTCAGCTAGAAGATGCTGGATAAATTCGCGCGCCACCGCCATCTTCATCGCTTCCTGCTCTGCGGCTGAAGCTTTTCCTGTTCTGAGGTTTAGGACCGTGAGCGCATATTTCTCCAGGTCTTTGAATTTCAGGGTGAGCCTTCTATAAAAGTCAGGGATGTGTCGTTCACCAGACTTCCACGTACTGCGCTTATACTGAGAGTCCGCAAATAGCTTGAGCTGGTCATACGTGTTGTTTCCCAGCGAGACATTGAGCAGCCCATTGATCTGTGTTGCTGGCAGCTTCCTGGCGATACCGCGCATAAACTCAACCGCCTGGGGGTACAGTTCGGTATCGCTCAGAATGGCTATTTTCTCCTCTTCTCTTTGTGTAATCATCGTCTCTCCCTGTCTTTTTCCACTTCCCGGCTTCTCTCCAATTCGCTGACCTGGTATTCATACTGCACAACGAGCTGGCGCACCAGTTGGCGGATCAGGTGCAGGTACACTTGCTGCCGGTCCCGCTGATCGTCATCGCTCAGGTTGCCGATCCCAATGGCACTGCAAATGCGCTCGCGTATTTTGTCCAGATCGTTCTCAATGTAGTTTTTCAAGATTTCGCCGAAGCGTCTACCTTCATATTCCTGATAATGGTTCAAGAATCCGCTCAAGCGCCTCCCATCGTAGACCATACTCCAGCCGGGTTGACGCGCAGTCTGTTTCTTGATGTAGTCCAGGACATCAGAGACTTTCATGGTGGTCTCTGCGATATTCTCCAGGCCCGTCATTTGGGCTCGATGTTCCCTTTTCTTATTGCCGCTATTTTGTCCTTGGAACGACTCAGCGGCGAGCGAGCCAAGTTCTTGCGACTTGCTATAAAATCTCTCCGCCTCCTCATTCACATGGATGATAATGTTTGTGCGTCTATTCAGTCTATGTGGATCGTTCATGCCTGTTCTCCTTCCAGGTGAAAGGGGTCAGAGATGCAGATGCGGCCAAAGCCCTCTGCACGCCGCCGGCCAAGCCCGGTCTCTTCAAGGGTATAAAGCGCTTGTAGCAGGTTGCCATCCAGCGGATGCGTGCAGGCGAACAGGAAGGTGGACCCCATCGCAAGCGCGTGGTAATTGGGGCGTGGTGTCCCCCAGAGTTCGTTCCAACCTGTAATCCGCTGTGTCTCCGTCGCCTGGTAGAGTTTCTCGAATGTGCCGGGCTGCTGCTCAGAGGCGAGTGTGTCTGCCTCAAGCGTCGCACGGTTAAGCTCAGAGGCGAACGTGTCTGCCTCAAGCGTCGTGCAGTAACGTAGAAACTTGTCGCAGAGAATGGTTGCCGAGCGCAAGGTGATCGCGAAGTAGAAGTCGTATTGAGTCTTCACCCCCGCCACTTGCGCCTGCTGCCGGAGAGCGTTGTTGAAGCGCTGCAAGCGTTGCTCGAAACTGGCAAGCTCCTCTCTCTGCGCTTCTGGCAGCGGCAGCTTTGTGATCTCAACACGACCCAGGCCGCGTGTCCGTCCAGTCCCGATACGGATAACATCTTCTTTGACAGCCTCGTCAAGAAACTGCATGAAGGTGTCGCTAAGCTCGTCAGGAAGGATGATCTCGCCCCAGAAACGCATAGTTTCATCGAAGACTTCGCGGTTATATAAGATGCCCTCCTCAACCACGCCCCAGGTGCGATTAATGCCTGTGCGCGTCTGCAGATGCGTCTCGATCTGCGCCATCATTCTCTGCTCAGGATGGGACCTATCGCGTCTATAGTAGCCTGTCGCGTGATCCATGGTCTGCCCGCAACGTTCAGCGGATGAGCCGGTATAGGCACACTCTTTATGAGCCTCCAGCACTGTTAATAATGCGGGGATAGCCTGTTCTTCAGCGCGCAAGAGTGAAAAGACAGCCCAATCGAACAGACTATCGCGTATACCGTGTCCCTTTTTATCAGGGTCTTCACCAGGATCTGCACCGCGCAATGGCCGAAAGCCGGAGAACCGTTTGCATGTCTGTGCCGTTTTAGGGAGAGGCATGACCGGCAGATTGGATTTCTGGAACCTGTCCATTTTGAAGCTGGCGGGATAGAGATAAGGCATGGATACCCGCTCATTGAGAAAGAATCTACTAAACTCCTCATCATTCTCTGGTCGCAACATACGATGAGCGGCGGCGAGGCTGCCGAGGACGGTGGTGCCAGGAATGGCGTATGTCGTTGTCGCTCCCTCCTGCCCGTGGTCAGAGCGTATCGAGAGCGGTGCTGTCGCGCTGACAGGGAGGTACAGATGTTTCATGCTTGTCCGCCTTTCTCTCGCTGCTCATAGTCGCTCAGCACAGCCAGATGCTCCAGCCAGAAGCGCCAGCCTTTCTCGTCTTCCTTGCCCTCTTCACTACACTTATGCTTATCAAGGAATACTTCCGTAACCGTACAACTGCATTGCCCCTTCCCCGTCGATTTATTGCCGCCGATGCGCTCGATCATTAAGAGACCGGCCAGCAAGAGGAGCAGCGAGTAGCTGGGTGCCAGGACATGGATCTCCTTTTTCTCCTCCACCAGCAGCGCCAGCTCGTCGATAGGGGTGCAATTGAGTTGCCCCTTTATGGTCCCTGCAAAATTGAGGATCGGATTGCCAAACTCGCTGCTGTAGAGTGCCTGATCGGCGGCCGTACCCGTGATACGATCTATCCGCACCTGCGTTAAGACACTGGTTTGGATGTTCTTGTAGGTCTCGTGTGTATGCTTATCCTGCTTGATATCATTGAAGCGCAGCGTGCCAGGGTGAAGCTGCGAGCCGAAGATGCGCGTAATCAGCGCCGGTGTGCGGCCAAATTCGCGCAACACCGCATTGCTATCGTGGGGATCAGCGCCATCTTCCCCGGCAGCCGCGTTATAGAAACGCAGCAGGTGTTCGCAGTGTTCGCGCAAGACGCCTTTGAAAGTTGAGGCCGGGATGTAGAGGTACTCGCCTGCGTCGCGTACGACGGTACGATCAAGCGCGTTGGTACTGATGCCTGTTCCCATATGAAACGGCGCCGTAAAGTTCAAATTGAAGTCTATTTGTACCAGCATCGTCTATACACCTTTTTCTTATGCCGAGATGAAATCGTAGAGTTCGATAAAATCCAGAAGAGGGGTACGATAGATGTCGTTCTCGTTATCAGCCTGGACATACCAGGGAAAGAGCGTTCCTCGCTGCTTCCGCTCTTGTGGCGTCAGGTGAGTATCAAACTCCTGAACCATGTCTTTGATGAAGTCACTCTCTTGCTTACGCCAGTTGCGGAAGAGGGCCAGCGCTTCAAGGATCGTGGTTGTGCGATTCAATTTGAGGATCGCCTCGCGCAGTTGGTGGAGTTTACTACGTCCCAGACGCCGCCTCTTCCCTTCTTGAAGTTGTTCTAGTAACCGCCCAAAGCCGTCGAGCGTGTATGGACGCAGCGTCGCCTGAAATTCCTCTTTTTTAATTTTGTTTGCGCTGTTCATCTCTGTATGAATTTTCTCATAGCTTAAACTGGTGCTACCTGTGATAACGACAAAACTAATGCGGGCCTCTTCGCGCGCTGCATCTCCTGCATGCGCCTGGCTCCTGACGCCGGCCTTCTTGGCCTCCTTCAGGATGTCCTCGGCCAGCTTGAGTTGCAGGTTAAAGGGATATGTCACCGGCGCGAGCACCACGCCAACTGAGAGGGTCGCGCCATTCGAATGCTCCTCAAACTTCTTCGCGAGGGTATGGGCCACCGGCAGGGCTTTGTCCGCCGCTGTGACCATCACGATATCATCACCGCCCACCAGCAGGATATCGAAGGGCAGCAGGCCGTTCTGCACAGGCAGGTGCTCTTTAATCGCATTTCCCAGCGCCTCAAAGACGGCCGTGTCAATACGCGTTGCGAATTCCTCCACATCTTTTAAGGTCTTTTGGGCCTCAATCGCCTTGCCCATGTTGTTTGCATCGGCGTAAATC
>JALYVR010000307.1 GCA_030853145.1 Chloroflexota bacterium
GCCTCCCACCGCGCGCTCCCTGCTGGCCATTGAGCACGTCGGGCCGCGCACCGCCATCCAACTGTATGAAACGCTCGGCATCGATAGCCCTGAGGCCCTCTGGCACGCCGCCCAGCAGGGGCGCATCCGCCGCCTGCCCGGCTTCGGTCCCCGCAGCGAGCAGCGCCTGAAAGAGGCCGTTGAGCATTTCCTGCACAAAGGACGGAATGAAAGCAGGCAGCTTGGAGGCGCGGCGTAACCAATAGGCGTGAAAGTAAGATAGGAACGAGCGGGAATCAGGCGAATCCGTAGGGCGACGGCTTGCCTCGCCCGCGTCGGAAGCCCGCCCAGATCGTTGGCGAGCGCTCTTTTCGGCGTACGTTCACGCTTATGAGGCAAGCCACGCCCTACGGATTCCCGGAACAGGTCTCCTTATGAGTTTCTTTGACACAAGTAAGTGAGAAGCAACATGCAACGCGTTCAACCCATCATGGTCATTGATCTCTTCCCACACGAGCGAAAGCAGTTGTTGGAGCTTTTTTCTGCGCTCGAAGCCGAAGATTGGAAGCAACCAACCATCTGTCCTGGATGGACTATCAAGGATATCGGGCTGCACCTGTTAGGCGATGACATCGGCTATCTTTCTGGCAGACGAGATCATTTCAGCAATCCTTTCTTCCGCAACAAAGATCTACATGAATGGCCGAGCCTGGTCAAAAACATCAACGAAGCCAATGAATTATGGGTGCAGTCCACGACACGCATTAGCCCGGAGCTACTTTCTGCTCTCTTAGAGTTGACCGGGAAACAATTTCATGACTATATGCAATCCCTTGATCCTATGGCACTCAATGGTGTGGTGAGTTGGGCCGGACCAGACCCCGCTCCTGCGTGGCTGGATATCGCGAGAGAATATACCGAAAGATGGCTCCATCAACAGCAGATCCGCGATGCTGTCAACAAACCAGGACTCAAAGAGAGACGCTTTTTTCAGCCCGTCCTGGATACCTTTGTCAGAGCGCTGCCTCACACCTATAAAGATATGCCTGCAACCGATACAACAGTGCTGAAGTTCGTCGTGACGGGGGAGGCAGGCGATGTATGGTATCTGCTAAAAGAAGCGGACACATGGTCCCTCGCTAAAGATGTCGAACTCCGACCAACTGCTGTTGTGACGATGGATCAAGAAACCTGCTGGAGGCTCTTCACCAAAGGCATAGCTAAAGATCAGGCGAGGGCGAAGACAACCATCGAAGGTGATCAAAAACTTGGAGTGAAGCTGCTGGAAACGGTCTCAATTATTGCATGAAAGAATAGGCAAACACATACAAGTGAAATGGCCAGGATGAGGGGGCGCAGATGAACGGCATCCTCCTCATCCTGGCACGCTATCCCCTACCTCCCAACAGCGAACTGCGTAGCCGTGCTGGCCACGATCAGCGCAGTAATGAAGAAGCCGTTGATGAACGCACCCGCGTAGATCCTGCCCGTCTTACGGAAGAAGTACGTCGAGATGGCGGCGACGATAATGTAGACTGGCACAAACTGGAAGGCCACGATGGTCAGCAGCGGCTGATCGGCGGTTCCCAGGGTGCTGCCGGACAGGATGGGGATGTACTCGAAGAGTAACAGGCCGACAAAGCCGATAGCCATAATCACTATGTTCCTGGCAAGCTCCATACCGGCGGAGAGCCGCGTCGAGCGCAGTTGGCCGTGCAAGATCACGCCGAGCATCAGGAAGTAGAACAGAAAAGGAATGACATACGACAGCACAATAGGGACGTGGTAGGGCGTGATGGGCTTGATGTTGAAGACCCAGATACGCACATCTGTGTTGAAGGCCCAGCCCAAGAAGCCCAGCGCGAGGTAGGGCGCCACCAGCACCACAAGGGCGAAGAGCAGCGCCTTGCCGATCCTGCGCCACTCCAGCCTGTTCTGCTCCCCAGTGATGCCATAATTGCTGAGCCGCGCGCCCAGCCGGCGGTTCAGCCCAAAGTGCCAGGCAAGGAAGAGCAACAATCCAATCAGCCCGCCACCAACGGCCCAGACCATGATCCCTGTCGTGATCGTCTGTGGAAACAACGCGCTGGCGGGCAGCAGGTTATTGCCAAAGACCTGGAAGGGAAAGAAGGTCAGCACCCCCAGGACGATGAGGATCACCGCGCCGAGCCACCAGCCAATGCCGGTAGCCGGTTTGGCCGCCAGCGGCTCAGCGGCCAGCTCCGAGAAGAAACGTGTGCGCAGCAAGAGCGCGCCCACCGGGAAGATCACTAAGATCACGCCAATCAGGGCCAGCAGCGTGCCAATTTCATCCCAGATCCAGATCTGGTCAGAGGTTGGAAGCGGGCTGACACCGGTGAGCGTCTGCTGCATCCAGGAGACGGCATCGCCAACGGCCTCATTGGAGAAGGTCATGCCGGGATGCGTTGTCGGCACCAGGTCAAGCAGGCGGGCGCTGCCATCCGCGATAGTGCCGTACATATGGCCAACCTGGATGGGCTGAGAGACGCCAAACAGAGTCTGCATGCGTGGAGAGTCAGGAAACTTGCTCCCGGTTGGCTCGACCCACATGAGTTGCGAGAACTCGGAATCCTGGGCCTCGATCACCGCGACATTTTTAGGAAATTGCGGCGTGCCCGGTATCGGTTCGAGGCCGGGCGTGCTGGTTGAGGAGCTGATCAGGGCCAGCGAGCGATAGGCCTCGGGATGCGTGGCGGCGGCGACAATTGAGGCCCAGCCCCCCATCGAGTGGCCGATAAGGCCGATATCGCCTTTGCGCACGATACTCAGTGAGCTGAGATAGGCCAGCGCATCCGGGCCGCCATAGCCATTGGCGAAAGCTGGTGCCTCAGAAGCGCCATGACCCGTCTGGTCAACCGCCAGCACCACGCAGCCACGGCGCGCCATTTCGATGGCGAAGCCATCCATGGTGTCACGCGAATTGATATACCCATGAATGGCCACCACCCCACAGGCCGGCGTCTTCGTGGTCGCAGTCTGCGGAATGTAGAGCAATCCGCTCATTATGAGGCCATCGGTACCCGCGAAATCGACTTCACGAACCGCTACCTGGCCGCCAGCCGTCTGAGCGATGTTGGCAATAATCCCGCCAGCAAGAATAAGCACAATTGCAACAAGTAACAGGATGTACGGGGTACGTCCGCGCACAGGCAATGGGCGCGCTGGTTCTTGAGAGACGGCTGAGTTCTCTACCTGAGCTTCTTCGCTGGTTGACATGGGCTACTTACTCCCTTCTTGCATAGAAAGACGTAAATAAATGAAGATGACGTTTCCGGTGGAGCGGATAGTAGTATCCGGCCAGGGGAAGAATCGAAAGAAGACATTATCACAGTGGATAGTGTGGAAGAAAGCATCGCAAAAATGTTCTGGACAAGAACAAGGCCCTGAGTCGTCTAGTAATACGCTGGGTCAGGGCTTTTTATAGCCGCATTCTTAGTGAGTATTGAAGGGTTTACTTAGTTACTATACAATTATTATATAATGATGATACTCACCACAATGCCACTTGTCAAGGGCAATGCCTGTGCGTTGCCCCGTCCGCGTAGGGATTCGGCGGCAAGCCGAATCCCTACGCGAGAGGAGGAGCGCCCGTGATGGCTGGCTTCGCTGCATTCAGTTGGTCGTTCTCGCCCCCAATCAGAGTATGGTAGAATGGGAGTGAGGTGGTGCAATGGCGCACCGCGCTCGGTTTCTTACTGTCTTCCACATCAGGAGGCTACCTATGTCCGACGGCATTCCCTATCTGAACATCCCCGGCCCACAATCGCGCGCACTGCTGGCACGGCGCCAGAAAGCTGTGGCGCGCGGCGTCAGCTCCACCATGAATGTATTCGCGGCCAAGGCCGATGGAGCGATCATTGAAGATGTAGATGGCAACCGCTATATCGACTTCGCGGGCGGCATCGGCGTCATGAACATTGGCCACGTGCGGCCCGAAGTGACCGCTGCCATCGCGGAGCAGGCGGCGAAGTACATCCATACCTGCTTCAGCGTGATGATGTATGAGCCATATATCGAGCTGGCGGAGCGTATCATCAAGATCACGCCGGGCGAGTTCCCCAAGAAGGCCATCTTCTTTAACAGCGGGGCGGAGGCCGTTGAGAACGCCGTCAAGATCGCGCGCTACGCCACCGGCCGGCCGGCGATCATCGTCTTTGACAACGCCTTCCACGGTCGTACATTGATGACCATGAGTATGACGGCCAGGGTGAAGCCCTACAAGCATCGCTTCGGCCCCTTCGCGTCCGACGTGTATCGCGCGCCGTTCCCCTATGCCTACCGCATGGATATGACGCCCCAGGAGGCCTCGGACCATTGCATCCAGGAGCTTGAGCGTATGTTTGTGGGCGAAGTCGCTCCAGATCAGGTGGCGGCCATCATCATCGAGCCGGTACAGGGCGAAGGCGGCTTCATGGTGACCCCTCCCGGCTTCTTGCGCGCCCTGCAAGCCCTATGCGAGAAGCATGGTATCCTCTTCGTCGCCGACGAAATCCAGTCCGGCTTCTGCCGCACCGGCAAGATGTTCGCCGTTGAGCACGACGGCGTGGCGCCCGACCTGTTGATCATCGCCAAGTCGATGGGCGCCGGCATGCCGATTAGCGGCGTTGTGGGTCGCGCCGAGATCATGGATGCGCCCCCGCCGGGCACGCTGGGCGGCACCTACAGCGGCAATCCCGTGGCCTGCGCGGCCGCCATCGCGGTGCTCGACCTGTACGAGAAAGAGGACCTCGCCACGCGCTCACAGCAGATCGGCCAGATCGTCAGCGAACGCTTCCAGAAGTTGCAGGAGCACTACCCCTTCGTGGGCGACGTGCGCGGCCTCGGCGGCATGGTGGCCATGGAACTGGTGCGGGACCGCGAGAGCAAAGAGCCTGACGCACACCTGGCCAGCGATATTCTGGCGGCGGCGCATCAACGCGGCCTCGTGCTGATCAAGGCCGGCATGTACGACAACGTGATCCGCGTGCTCGTCCCGCTCTGCGTGACCGATGAGCAGTTGCAGCAGGGCCTGGATATCCTTGAGGAGGCGATTACCACCGTCACGCAATCTGTCGCCGCTGTATCGTAGGGAGGGACCCTATACACGTTAATATAAGACACAAAAGAGGTCTGCTCCGAATCCGTAGGGCGTGGCTTATGTTAACGCGTATGGCGAGGGACCCTGTACTGTACATTACCGTGTCCGGCGACCCGCCGGACACACGCGTGAGACCATCAAAATTCTCGACGAACTGATTATTCGTGCCCTAGAGGAGGGCCGACGATCTCAAAGTGATAGTTGGCGGCAAGATCTTGCATTTTCGCTAGATCAGGGGGGGTGGATGGTGGAATCGTCAGTGAGCGGGCTGGTTCTCCCATTTCAGCATGAAACTGTTCCAGGCCGGCTGGCACGGTGAATTGCAAGAGCCTGGCTGGCTGATTGCCCTCAACCAAAAAACCATGAGCGATATTTCTGGGCAGAAAAATGAAAGCTCCGGCACCAGCATGCCAGCGATGTTCTCCACAGACGAAAGTGAATTCCCCTTCGAGTATATAGAAAGCCTCGTCTTCGGCATGATGCACGTGCAGGGGTGGCGCAAAACCCGGCGGCAAGACCTGTTCGATCAGGCTGAAGGTCTGACCATTGTCCTTCCCGGTCGCTTTGAAAAGCATGAGCGTGCCGAGAAACCAGACGGCCTGGCCTTCCTCGCGGGTGAGGATGTAGGGTTCATTACTTGGCGTCATGGATTCGTTTTCCTTACAGTGAGAGGTTGACCCGAATACACCCTTTTGCATCCTGGGATCATCTATCCGGCAGAAGTCTGTACGTGAGAGGGCTATCCAGACGACTGGTAAGTTAAACTTACCAGTTATATAATAAGCTAAACTTACTAAAAATGCAAGAGAGAGGATCACATGGAGAGCATTCAGCCCCTACCTCAGATGATGGGCGCTTTGCTACGCATCCCATTTCAGCAGACGGTTGCGCGGGTCTATCAACGACTCATGGAAGTGGGCTATACTGACCTGCGTCCAACACACTTTGCCCTATTACAGCAGTTACGTCCGGAGGGCTTGCGGGTGACCGAATTAGCAAGCCTGGCCCAAATGACCAAGCAATCGATGGGTGCATTGGTAGAGTATGTTGAGGAACGAGGGTATATTGAACGGGTGGCTGACCCAAGCGATGGACGGGCGTGGCTCGTGCGTTTGACGCCGCGCGGTCGTGAAGTGGAGCAAGTCGCCCGCGCCGCCATCGGGGAACTGGAAACCGAGTGGACACAGTATCTAGGCAACGAGCGGTTCGCAGCCTTACGCAGTGCCTTGCAGGACCTCGTTGCGTT
>JALYVR010000308.1:0-763 GCA_030853145.1 Chloroflexota bacterium
ACGCGCTGGGGACGCCGATCAGCACGGCGATGATCCAGGCCAGCAGCGCCAGCACGATCCCTTCGAGCCAGGAGATCCCCGCTATCTGCCGCCGGGTCGCACCGATAGCGCGCAGGGTACCCAGTTCGCGCCGCCGTTCGAGGATCGAGGTGGTTAGCGTGTTGAACAGGCCCAAGATACCCACCAGCGCCACAATCGCAGCAACCGCGTAGAGCAACACATCGATGATCTCGAACTGCGCCTGGTTCCGCTGTACAACCTGCTCGCTAGTTGTGACCGAGGGGGCCAGCCCCGCGCGGCTGAGCGTATCATCCAGGCGGTTGGCCAGCCGGTCAACCGCCGGCTGCGCATGATCGCTGGCCCCGATCATGAAGCTGTAAGCCATGCTCGCCGGGAAATCCAGGAAGCGGTGCAGATTGTCGATTGTGGTGACTGCGCCGCCGAGCTGGCCTCCGCTCGTGCCGTTCAGATTATGCATCTCACCGATGATCTTCCAGGTGGCTGTCTTCGTGCTGCTACTGAAAGTGATAGTGCCGCCTACCTTCAGGTGCGCCTTGTTCGCCAGGTTGTCGCTGATGACCATCACATTCTGTTCATTGCCATTGAACCAGCGCCCGGCCAGCAGTGGATGGCGATACAGTTGCGTATTGCTTTCAACGCCTTCGAGCAGCACCTGCCCCCCACCGGTCTTCATCATTTGTCCCTCCCAGCGCTCCACGCGCGCCACACCAGGAACGCTCATAATGCGCGCCCGCAGCGAGGC
>JALYVR010000308.1:773-6321 GCA_030853145.1 Chloroflexota bacterium
CGAGGCATAGTCACCCGGATTGGTCGTGACTGACGCGTCGAAGTGATAGACGCTGACGAGGTCAGCAAGCCCCCGGTCGAACGAATAGGTAGTTGTCTGGATGGACAGGAAAGCTGTAGCGGAGAACGTCAGCGCCAGCAGCGTGAGAATGGCTCTGCCGCGCTTGCGAAAGATGCTGCGGAAGCCGAGCCAGGTTGTCTGCGGCACCCAGGTCATGTGGCGCGCCAGCGTGCCCTGCGACCCGCCGCCGCTCACACCGTAGTTCGCCATCGCCTCGCGCACAGTGATGCGCGTCCCGTTCCAGAGCGGGATGAGCGCCGCCACCAGCGGGATGCCCAGCCCCACAGCGATGCTGACCAGCACCACCCCCGGCGATACCTGGGGCGAGCCAGAGTCGAGCACCAGCAAGCCCGCCAGGTACGAGCTAAGCGCGTACCCGCCTAGAATACCCAGGCCCAGGCCGAGCGCCGTCCCCAGGAGACCATAGATGACGATGGAGAGCAGGTAGCTGCGTAGGATCGTCCGCCGCGTGCCCCCGATGGCCTTCATCGAGCCTACGATGCGCATCTGCTCCGCGATCAGCGTGGTCACGGTGTTGAGGATCAGAAAGCTGGTCAGCACCAGCGCGATGAACGAGAGCACACGCATGATGGTGAGTAACGCGTTGACGATGGTCTGGTTGGCGCTCGTATCGACGCTCGCAGAATTGAAGACCGTCACATGCTGCGCGTGCAGGACAGCAAGCAGCGCGCTGGTCGTCTGAGTTTCAGCGTGCGTGTTATACACCTGTACCTCGATGGCGTTCGCGCCTGTGACAGCGGTAAGCTGACTCAACGCGCCGGTGCTCATGTACCCGCGAGCGTTGCCGCTGATGATAGGACTGGCGCGGCCGATGGTGCGCGAGATCCCCACGACGCGCAACTGCTGCGAGCCATGCCCCGTCTCGATGGTCACCAGATCACCGAGCACGAAGCTTTGCAGCGCGTTATTGCTCTGCTCCATCACGATCTCGCCCGCAGCAGGCAGGCGCCCACTGACAAGGTGAAACTGGTTCAGCCTCACCTGCCGGAAGTCTTGATAGCCAACAATACTGATATTCGTATGACCCGGAGCCGCGGCAATGCGCCAGCGCGCCTGGTACTGTGTATCGATCTGTACAACCTTCACGTTGGCGACGGTCGCCAGCGCGGGGGCTAGCGCGGGATCAATGCTCTGCACCGAGATCACAATGTTGGGGGCCGCCGTCTCGCTATTGCTGTAGACGAAGGCCGTGCCCACGAAGTCGTTGGCCACATTAATCATCGTCAGCCCGAAGACGCCGATCATAATGCCGAGCACCACCAGCATGGTCCGCCCGCGCCTGCGCGTGACATCGGCGATCGCTTTACGCGTAAGTGCGCTTATCTTCATGATCTTACCTCTTCCGGCAGTGGCCCGGTAATCGTCGCGGCGGCATCGTGGCTGCCAACGATACGTCCATCAAGCAGTTCGATGCGTCCACTGGCACGCGCGGCCAACAGGGGATCGTGGGTGACATAGATAACGGTCTTGCCCTGCTGGGTGAGACCTGCCAGCGTGTCAAACACGCTATGGGCGGAGCGCGAGTCGAGGTTGCCCGTCGGCTCGTCGGCGATGAGCACCGGGGGATTGTTCGCCAGCGCGCGGGCGATGGCCACCCGCTGCTGCTCCCCTCCGGAGAGTTCGCTCGGCAAACGATTTGCCAATCGGCCGACCGTAGCGATCTCCAAGCAGGCCTGCGCCCGCTCGCGCCACTGCCGGCGCGCAAACCCACCGCCGCCACCCAGTTCCAGGGCCAGCAATACGTTTTCCAGCGCTGTCAACGTGGGTACCAGTTGGAAGAACTGGAAGATGATCCCCACGTTGCGACCGCGCCAGCGCGACAACGCGTCCTCGCTCCTGGCGCGCAACTCCTCACCATCAAAAATCACGCGCCCGCTATTCGGCCGGTCAATGCCTGTCAATATATTCAATAAAGTGGATTTACCGCTGCCCGATGGCCCGTTGATAGCGAAAAGGCTCTCTCTGGGAATGGTAAACGTGATATCGTCAAGGATCACTGTCTTGCGCGCCCGCGACTCGACCACGCGCGCAACATGTTCTACCTGCACAAGCTGTCGTCCTGTTGCCATAGAGAGATGTTCACTTTTTCCTTGAACCGAATGCATTATTTCCTCCAATAGATTTTGATAGAAGCCGGATTTGTGGTTACAGACACAGTATGCCTGTCGGATATGGCTAAGCTATGGCAAAAGTGTGACGGTTCTGTGACGAAAAAGTGGTAAAGTAGAGCCCCCTATCGCGCACATCCCGACCCCATGATATAATACTCCCATCATAGCGTGGGGATAGGAGTTGTGCTAGCTTTGGCCCTCGATACGACTATAGCGAAGCGGATACATAGATTTTCGATGCAAGATATCATCATTACGCTGGCGGAAGCCTTTCGCGCCCAGCAAAAACAACTATATATAGTGGGGGGAACCGTGCGCGATGTGCTGCTGCGGCGCACAGAACCGAACGACGCGGACCTGGCTACCGACGCGCGCCCCGACGAGATCAAGCGTATCGTCGCGCCGACGCACCCCAGCGCCGTGGTCCTGGTGGGCGAACGCTTCGGCACCGTGCGCCTGCTGTACGATAAGCAGATTATCGAGATTACGACCTTCCGCGATGAGCGCTACAATTCCGACTCGCGCAAGCCCGAAGTGTGCTTCGGCTCCGAGTTGGAGGAGGACCTGCGCCGCCGCGACTTTACCATCAATGCCCTGGCCTGCGATCCCCTGACCGGGCACATCAGCGACCCCTTCAATGGGCGCCAGGACCTCGACGCGCATATTCTGCGCGCGGTGGGCGACGAGCCTGACAAACGCTTCGACGAGGACCCCCTACGCCTGTTGCGCGCGCTGCGCTTCGCCGCCCAACTGGATTTCTCCATCCAACAGGAGACTATGCGCGCCATCAAGCGCCAGGCCTCCAAGCTGCAGAAGATCAGTCGCGAGCGCATCCGCGACGAGATGAACAAGCTGCTGCTCTCGGCACATCCCGCCAAGGGCCTCAACCTGCTGGTCGAGTTGGGCCTGATGGAATATATTGTTCCCGAAGTGCTGGAACTGCGCGGCGTGAGCCAGCAGGCATCGCCTAAGATCGCCCCATCCAAGGATGTCTACGCCCATGTGCTGCGCGTCGTGGAGCGCACTTCGCCTCGCCTGGTCGCGCGCTGGAGCGGCCTGCTGCACGATATCGCCAAGCCCCGCACCAAAAGCGTTGAAGAGGGCAAGGTACACTTCTTCGGCCACGAGGATGTGGGCGCGCACATGGCCCGCGAGGTCCTCAAACGCCTGCACTTTGATCGCGATTTCATCGAGAGCGCCTCGCGGGTTGTGCGCCTGCATATGCGCGCCAACGCCTATACCTCCGACTGGACGGATGGCGCTATCCGCCGCCTGATGCTCGATAGCGACGGCGATCTCGCCGACCTGCTGGACCTCTCGCGCGCCGACATCACCAGCTATCGCGCCGACAAAGTGTCACGCGCCGTGGCCCGCGTCCAGGACCTCGCCGAGCGCTGCCAGCGCCTGCAGGAGGAGGCCGAGCGCGTCCCCCTAAAAAGTCCCCTCGATGGCAACGAGCTGATGGAAATGTTCGAACGCGGTCCCGGCCCCTGGCTGCGCCCCATCAAAGAACATCTCCTGGGCCTCGTCATCGACGGCCTGCTCTCCCCCGACGACAAAGAGACGGCCCGCAAAATCGCCAGATCCCTCCTGGATCAGGAGAATATCTCATGAACATAAACCTGACATGTAGTGAAAAAGGTGTGTAACTATGCCAAAAGTGAATAAGCCTGAGAAGAAACCATTCGTGCAGCCAGGCACGCTAAACGCGCCTGCCGGCAAGCCGAACGCGAAAAACCAGAAACCGGTCGTGCAGCCAGGCACGCTAAACGCGCCTGCCGGCAAGCCAAACGCGAAAAACCAGAAGCCGGCAACGCAGCCAGAGGCGCCAGTGCTACCCGCGAGCAAGCCGGTGGCGAAGGAGCAGAAATCGCGCGTCGGCGGTACCGCTATACAGGGCGCGAAATCCACGCAGCCCAAGGAGGTCACCACCAAAGACCCCCAGCGGCAGGAGACCGAGAGCTATAACCGCGAGATGCGCCGCCGCATGCAGCACATGAAGACCGGCCCGTACAGCGATGCCGCCACCCCCCAGCAGCAGCGCCGCAAGAAGCTTGAGCGTCGCAAGCAAGAGGCTCAGGATGAGGTCCAGAAGCTCCGAGGGCGCAGCCCAGGCAAGATCACTCTCGGCCGCCGCAACACCTATTTCGTGATCGCCGTCGCAGCCATCCTGGTGCTGCTTATCGTGATCGCCATCCTGTTCCAGATGAAGATACTCTAAAAAGTTACAAAATCACCGTATGCTGGCTCACAACGTGTGCGTGATACAATACGCTCACGAGGTCAAACATAGCCCAGTGCTTACATGACATAACGTTAACCTGGAGCGAGAAAATCGTATGAGTACCCACTCTTCTGGGCGGCCGCGCCCATTTGTTTTGATCGTGATGGACGGCTGGGGCATCAATGTGCGCAAAGAGGGGAACGCCATTGCCCTCGCGCGCACACCCAACATCGATAGGCTGGCGCGCGAGTGGCCGCACACGGCGGTCAAAACATCGGGCGAGGCCGTCGGGCTGCCGGAGGGCCAGATGGGCAACTCCGAGGTGGGCCACCAGAACATCGGAGCAGGCAAGCGCGTTCTGCAGGACTACACGCGTGTCAGCGAGTCCATCAAGGACGGCTCCTTCTTCCACAACCCGGCCTTCCTGACCGCCATCGAGCATGTCAAGCGCAATCACTCACAACTGCACATCTGCGGCCTGCTCGGCGACGGCGGCGTGCATGCCCACGAACTCCACCTGGAGGCCCTGCTGCGCCTGGCCCAGATGCACGATATCGAGCGCGTCTACATCCATGCCTTCACCGATGGTCGCGATACGTCGCCCACGGCCGGCATCGAGTTCATGGCGCAGCTCGAAGCCCGCGCGCGCGCCATCGGCGGCGAGCATGCCGCCAGAGTTGCCACCGTCAGCGGCCGCTACTACGCTATGGACCGCGACAACCGCTGGGACCGCACCGCGCTCACCTATTGGGCCATGACGCGTGGAGAAGGGAGGCGCGCCTCCTCGGCCAGCGCCGCTATCCAGCAAGCCTACGATGAGAAGGTCACCGACGAGTTTATCATCCCGACCGTCATCATGGAGGAGACCCATCCCGTGGCCATCGTCAAGGCCGGCGACGCCGTGATCCACTATAACTTCCGGCCCGACCGCGCGCGCCAACTGACTAAGGCCTTTGTGATGCCAGAACTACCACCCCAGGCCGAGGGCCAGTTCGACCGGGGACCGCGCCTCGCAGACCTGGCCTACGTCATGATGACAGAATACGAGGCGGGCCTCGATGCCGCCGTGGCCTACCGCGCCGACGAGGTGGAGATGCCGCTGGCGCGCGTGATCTCCGACCACGGTCTGCGC
>JALYVR010000309.1:0-4609 GCA_030853145.1 Chloroflexota bacterium
TCGTGAGCGGCTCAGCATCGGAACTCATGAAGCTATCTCCTCGCGTCTATATCTTGCGCTCGCGCCCTTGCCAGTACGGATCACGCAGCACGCGGCGCACAACCTTGCCGGTGGGATTTTTCGGCAATGATTCCAGAAACTCGATGGAGCGGGGTTTCTTATATGAAGCCAGGCGTTCTTTACAGAACTCGATGAGTTCCTCCTCGCTGGCGCTGTGGTCGGGCCTCAGAACCACACAGGCCTTGATCGACTCCACCCACACCTCATCGGGAACGCCGATCACGGCCGCCTCCAGAACGGCGGGATGCTGGTAGAGCACCTCCTCCACTTCGCGGGGGTAGATGTTGAAGCCGCCGCTGATAATCATGTCCGATTTGCGGTCAACCAGGAAGAGATAGCCATGCTCATCAATGTAACCCATATCGCGGGTGCGCACCCACTTATCGCGGATGGTGGCGCTGGTCAGCTCAGGAGCCATCCAGTAACCGATCATCGCCTGGTTCGACGAGACCGCGATCTCGCCAATCTCCCCCGCCGGCAGCGAGTGGCCCTCCTCGTTGACGATGCGCACGGCGGCCGTCGGGACCGGGCGCCCACAGGAGAGCAGGCGCTCCTGGACCGCTGGACTCTCGCCGGCATGATCTTTGGCGTCGAGCAGCGTGAGGATCAGCGGGGCCTCCGTCTGCCCATAATATTGGATGAATTTTGGCCCCCACAACGCCAGGCCCCGGCGCAAGGCTTCGCGCGGCATAGGTGAGGCGCCATAAATAAGGCTGCGTACCGAATCGAAGGAGTAGTCTGCCACTGTGGGATGGTTGAGCAGCATCACGATCATCGTCGGCACGAGGTTGAGGGTGGTCGCGCGCAGGCTGCTCACGGCGGCGAGATACTCTGCGGGCTGGAAACCGGGCAGGACGGCGTTCGTCGCGCCGCGAATCCAGTGCGGCAGCACCAGCGTCCCTGAAGCGTGTGTCAGGGGGGCCGCGTGCAGCATGATGTCGCCCTCTTCGATATGCAGTGCGGTCAGGATGTTAGTAGCGATGGCCACCCAGGTGCCCTGTGTATGAATCGCCGCCTTGAGCGTGCCCGTTGTTCCCGACGTGTACTGGATGGTGGCGTAGTCGTACTCGTGTAACTGCACCGGCGGCTCATCGTGGCTGGCGGTGGAGACAAGATCAGGCATAGAGAGCGCCCACGGGAAGCGCGGCTGCCCGTTCATCTGGCAGAAATAACGCACCGTGCTCAAGTGCGGGCGTAACGCCGCCACGCGCTCGGCGAACTCTTCAGTAAAAAGGACGGCCTTTGTCCCGGTCTCCTCGATCATATGACGCTGCTCAGCCTCGGAGAGACGTGTATTCAGCGGGACACGCACCAGGCCGCTCTGCAGGATGGCGAAGTCGATCTCAATGCTTTGCGCGGAATTCGCCAGCAAGAAAGCCACACGGTTTCCCTTGCTCAAACCAAGCTGCAACAGGGCATTGGCCAGCGCGTTGGCATTCTCATACACCGTCTTAAAAGTCAATGTATGGTGGGACGTCTCCTCGCGAGCGCCCTGCTCGCCATAGATAACGGCCAGGTGATCTGGATAGTAGACCGCCCCACGTGTGATCAATTCGCGCACATTCATGTGTCCATCGGCCTTTCGTAGGGACGCAATGAATTGCGTCCGCGAGAGCAATTCATCGTGCCTGGGGGAGAACAAGCCCATCGGCGATCTGTAGCACGCGGTCGGCAGCGGCGACGGCGGCGGGATCGTGGGTGGCCATCAGCAGGCCGATTCCGCGTTCGTGGGCGATATCTCGCAGGAGGTGGATGATATCGCGGCCCGTCATCGTATCGAGGTTGCCAGTAGGCTCATCGGCGACAATGAAGCGGGGTTCATGCACGAGCGCGCGTGCCAGAGCCACGCGCTGCTGCTCGCCGCCCGAAAGCTCCAGACCGCGATGGCGCACACGGGGACCGAGGCCAACGCGCTCCAGCGCCTGGACCGAGCGCCTGGCACGTTCCTCGTGGCCCATACGGATCAGGCGCAGGGGGATCTCGACGTTCTCCTGCGCCGTCAGCGAGGGGAAGAGGTGAGCATTTTGGAAGATCATGCCAATGCTCTCGCGCCTCAGTCGCGCGCGGGCCGTCTCACCCAACGTCGCCAGGTCGCGACCCAGAATGATGACCTTGCCCTCAGTGGGGTCATCCAATCCGACCAGGATATTGAGCAGCGTCGTCTTGCCCGATCCGGAGCGCCCGCGCAGCGCCACGAACTCTCCTGGTTCCAGGCGTAGATCCACGCCGCGCAGGGCATGTACCAGGCCGCTACCACCACGATAATCGCGTTTCACACCTTGCACATCAGCGATTGCAACCGCTGTAATCGTCTCCATCGTCTCTCTCCTCGTGGGCGCAATAGAATGCGTCCCTCCATATTCTGCTAATGAAATGCCGATCTTAACGACGCCGTCAAGCTTCAATCAACGGCACCAGGGCGCTCTCTCGCGTAGGGATGCGGCAAGCCGCATCCGTGTGAGGCATCCCTTGGGGTGCCTGTGGGACCTCCTGCCTGGCCGCGCACGGATGCGGCTTGCCGCATCCCTACGCGGAACAGAGCCGTCTCACTCGTTCACGGCCTCCCCGGATGCCATGGAGTGCATCCCTCCATTCCCGTTTTCAGCGGGCGCCCTGCCAATGGGCCATAGCTCTACGTGGTCACTGGCAATCAGCACCTCGGCGCGCCCGTTGAACAGGATCTTCTCAAGCGCCTCTTTAGGCAGTTGCAGGCGACCGACGCGGTCGATGAGGATCGACTCATGATGCGTCTCGCTGGGCAGGCCGATCACGGCGCTGGCGTTGGGCGAGAATTCGTGAGTGCTCGTCAGCGGCGCCTCGCGGCGCACAGTCTCGGTGCTGGTACGACCGTCACGAATGGCGATGGTACGATCAACGGTGGCGGCAATCGCCGGGTCGTGTGTCACCGTGATGATCGTCAACCCCAGGCGAGTATTCAGCGAACGGAGCAGGGCCAGGATCTCCCCCGCCGTGACCGAATCGAGTTCTCCGGTTGGCTCATCGGCGAGCAGCAGCTTCGGCTCATTGGCGAGGGCCACAGCGATGCCAACGCGCTGCTGCTCGCCGCCCGACAACTGGTACGGCATCTTCTTGTCCATGCCAGCCAGGCCCACCAGCTTGAGCAGCTCGCTGGCATGGCGCGTGCGCTGCTGGGGGTTCACGCCGCTGAGCATCTGCGGCAATTCAATATTCTCCTGCACGGTGAGTTCTGGCAGCAGGTTGCGCCCGCTCTGCTGCCAGAGATGGCCGACGATAAAGCGGCGATACGCCAGGCGCTGCGTCTCCGATAGGTGCGTGAGATCGTTTCCATCGACCAGGCAGCGCCCGGCGCTCGGCACATCCAGCCCGCCCAGAATATTGAGCAACGTCGTTTTGCCCGAACCCGAGGCGCCCACGATGGCGATCATCTCGCCCGGAGCCAGCTCCAGGTCAAGCCCCTGCAACGCCACGACTTCGAGGTCGGCTATCTTGTAGATCTTCACCAGATTTTCGCACATGATCAGTGGTCCCGACATACTGTCCCCCCGGACGCTCTATATGGCGTCCCGACATAACTTAATCCTCGTTCAGTCGAAGCGTCTGGCCAATTGATGGTCGCGAGACGATACGCACCATCCATCCAAGCGCTACCACACAGATGATAACCACGGCAACCAGCGCCAGGCCCACCCAGGGCGAGACAATGATCTGGATTGGCGGAACACTCTGCGAGACATAAAAAGCCCCGCTGGAGGTGGCACTCGCACTCCCGCTGGCCGGTACTCCCGTGAAGACTAACACCGGCACCACCAGCGCCGAGAGCAGGGCGCCGAAGACCACCCCTAACAGGAGAGCCGCCGTGTAGATGATGCTCTGCTCCCAGGTCAGCACGCTGGCGACCTGGCGCGGCGTTGTCCCCAAGGCGCGCATCACCGCGAAGTTGGTGAGGCGGCCGCGCGCGCTCAGCCAGGAGGCGATCAGATTTCCCATGAGCGCCAGGAACAGGGCGGTGGTCGCGCCTATCGCCAGGACTCCAAGCAGATCCAGGTAGAGCGGCTCATGGCCGAGCGCATCCAGCACCTCGCGTCGATCATAAAGGGGGGTGATCTGCAAATTCCCCCTGCTGAGCGCACCACGCACGCTCGCCAGGGAGGCGCCATCGCTCCTGGTGCGCAGCCAGGCATAGTTCAGCGGAATGGTGTCGCTACCGCCCTGGGCCTTCGAGGCCTGAGCATAGAGCGTCGCATAGGTAGGATAGTCCACCAGCACCCCACCGGCAGGCACATAATCACTCCCAGAAGCGTTCTGGCCACTCGAACTTACCGTCGGAATGTGCTGCACCTCTGCCACAACGACAAAGGTCACGATCACTCCGGTAGAGCCAGTGGCCCCCAGCGTGAAGGTCGAACCCTGCGACAGGTGCAGCGCCTGCACGGTCGCGCTATCCACAATCGCGGGGACGGCATTGCTTGCCAGCGCCTCTTCGCGCCTGGAGATAAGCTGGTTCATGAGCGCGGCGAGCGACTGGGAGGAGTCCTGCGATGTCCAGATGGCACTGCGGGCAAAAGTA
>JALYVR010000309.1:4619-6314 GCA_030853145.1 Chloroflexota bacterium
GCATCCACGGCCCGCAACTCAATGGGGATCGCCAGCACGTCGCCTGCTTGCAAAGAGGCAGTGTAGCCTAACGACGTGGAGAGCACGCCGCGAACGTTGTCATACGCTCTTGTCTGCCGGCCCAGGTCGCGCAGAGCCGGGGTACTTGCCAGCGGGCCGCTGAAATCGGCTCCCCCCTGGAAGGCCGAGACATCGAGGATGCGCTGGGACTGCGAACTGATGAAGACCAGGCTGAAGATCGCAAAGGCCGTCGCGAAGGCCAGCAGCAGGGTCATGCGGATCGACTGGCGGGGAGCGCGAGCCATCTGCGCCAGCGCCAACATGGGCGCCGCTCCCCGATTGCGTCCGGCCAGGCGCGCGCCAAAATTCAGCAGCGAGGGGAACACGCGCAGGAAGAGCAAGATGCAGGCGATCAGTAAGAAGACCGAACCCAGCAGGGTCAGGGGCGACAGGAGCAGCAGGCGCGTCTGCACATCCAGGATGCCGGAACTCGTGAGGTAGACCGAGAAGCCGTAGCCCACTACCATGACGGTGGCCGCCACCAGGTCCAGGTTCAGCCGCAGCCACAGGGGACGGTGCGCCGAGCGTGCCGCCTCCCGGCGCATGGCCAGCACGTCAGATCGCGTCGCGCGGTTGATCGAGATAATCATCGCGATAATGGCAATCGCGGCGGTCCCCAGCGCGAACCAGCGCAGCCCTAGCGCAACGGAGATGGGGTTGCTGGTGATAATGCTGAGCGCGCCCTGATCGCTGGCGGGCAGCAATTGTCTGGCGATCAGGCTCACCAGCAAGAGCGCCAGCAGCGGTCCCACGATAAACGCGATCAGCCCCAGACCAAAGCTCTGCGTCACAAAGGCGCCAAAGACCTGGCTGCGGCTGGCCCCCCGGCTGCGTAAGATCGAGACGGCATCCGACTGGCGATCCACCAGCAGATCCGCCATCATGCTGACAAAGAACAGCACCAGGGCCACCACGAGCGCCAGCAGCGAGAAGACAGGCACACGCGCTATAGGCACGCGGTTGAGATATTGCGTCAGGACATCCGACGGCAGGGCCACCTGGGTCTTCTCAATATAGGGACTCTGGTCGAGGGCGGGATTATTGGGAAGATCAACCTGGATCGTATTGACTCCGGCAACCATGGCATCCAGATCATCGATGGTGACACGCGAGACATCAAAACGGTAGAACCAGTACAGGGTAAAAGGCTCTTCAAGGACCAGGCCCTGGGTCTGCGCATCCGTATTGAACTGGTTAAAAACGTAGAGCATGGTATTGCTGGAGACCAGCAGGGTATAGATAGAGCCCCGCACTCCCTCCCCACGCGAGAGTGGTAAGAAATCGTGTGCATGCCAGAACGACGTATTCTGCGTCTCAGGGGTAAAGATACCAACAACGCGCAGAGAGAGCGTCTTCTCCACACGCTTTACGGGGATCTCCACGTAGGCCAATTTTGTGGCGATCAACGAACCGACGCCTACATGCAACTGCGCGGCCTCCTGCGACGTTATAGCCACATCGATGGCCGGAAGCGTCCCGCCTGTGAGGTCCGCGCTACTCAACTCGCGCGGGAAATTGCCCTTCACAAGGGTAGCATGCTGCGCCGCCTGGTCTATAGGAGCCGAGACGAATTGCACCTGATCATCGCTGGCCTTGAGGGAGTTATTCGCCTGGGTCGTATAGAGAGACGAGACC